>JAEUNN010000269.1 GCA_016791085.1 Rhodocyclaceae bacterium
CATGGCCGAACAACTTACCGAATATCTGGCCGAAAACGGCGTGCGCGTACGCTACCTGCATTCCGACATCGACACCGTGGAGCGCGTGGAAATTATCCGCGACCTGCGCCTCGGTCAGTTCGACGTGCTGGTGGGCATCAATCTGCTGCGCGAGGGGCTGGACATCCCGGAAGTTTCGCTGGTGGCGATACTGGATGCCGACAAGGAAGGCTTCCTGCGCTCGGAACGTTCGCTGATCCAGACCATGGGGCGCGCGGCCCGGCACGTGCATGGCACCGCCATTCTTTATGCGGATCGCGAAACGGATTCGATACGCCGCGCGATGGGCGAATCCGGCCGCCGCCGCGAACGCCAGATGGCGCATAACCTCGCGCACGGCATCGTGCCGCGCGGGGTGCACAAGCGCGTCAAGGACATTATCGACGGCGTGCACGACGATGGCGAGGCGGCGCGCCGCCTGCAGGCCGATCAGGAAGCCGCGCGCTACGAGGAAATGGGCGAGAAGGAACTGGCCAAGCGCATCAAGCGGCTCGAAAAGGCCATGCAGGAGCATGCCAAAAACCTTGAATTCGAACTTGCCGCCGCCGCCCGCGACGAGTTGTTCAAACTGCGCCGGCTCAAGTTCGGCGCCGACGTGCACGGCAACGAATGAGGCGGCAGCCGGGCGTGCGCTTGGTGTTGCGGCGCAAAGGTTGCACCGATGCGCCAGGCGGGCCGTCGCCTTGCGGTTTGATCTTGCGCTGCCTGTAGGTCTGCACGACAATTTTCGGTTGCGCGCTTTGTCCGCCCGTGCGGATCGGCGTGCCGGAACATTTGCCGGCGTCGCGTGTGCCGCGCAGTCCGCGCGAAACATCCCGGTTCGCCGCAAGGTCCGGCCCATGGGCTGGACGCGCGTCGCTGCGCCGCCTCCTTGCAGGCGTCTTGCGGGCATCCGCGCGGCAAATCCGGATGGTTTTGATGCGCTGCAAAAGCGGCTGCGCCGCAGTCCGTTCGGCCTATCGCGGCGGCCAGGAATGCGGCTTTAGAATCATTGACTTAGTATGTGGAATCCAGGTATTATATAAGACACAAGATAAAGCACTCCCCGGGGCCTGCCCCAGAGGGGAAATAATGCGCTGCACACTGCCGGTTGCCCCGTGTGCGCGCGCGCAGGGAAAGGCATATCATCCACCCTTTTCATCGTCGCATGAGGAAAACACCGTGTTAGAAGCTTATCGCCAACATGTCGCCGAGCGCGCCGCGCTGGGCATTCCCCCGTTGCCGCTGTCGAAACAGCAAACCACTGACCTGGTTGCGCTGCTGCAAAATCCGCCGGCGGGCGAGGAACAGTTTCTGGTCGACCTGATTACCTACCGCGTGCCGGCCGGTGTTGACGATGCGGCCAAGGTCAAAGCCGAATTTCTTGCTCAGGTCGCCAAGGGCGATGTGGCTTGCGCGCTCATTTCGCCCGAGCGCGCCACGGAATTGCTGGGCACCATGCTGGGCGGCTATAACGTTCGTCCGCTCATCGACCAGCTCGATTGCAGCAACACCGGCAAGGTCGCCGCGAATAGCCTCAAGAACACGCTGCTCATGTTCGACGCCTTCCACGACGTGGTCGAAAAGGCTCAGGCCGGCAACGAAAACGCCAAAGCCGTGCTGCAGTCCTGGGCCGATGCGGAGTGGTTCACCTCGCGCCCGGAAGTTCCGCAGTCGCTTACCGTCACGGTGTTCAAGGTAACCGGCGAAACCAATACCGACGACCTGTCGCCCGCGCCGGATGCCTGGAGCCGTCCGGACATTCCGCTGCACGCCGTGGCCATGCTGAAAAACCCGCGTCCCGGCATC
>JAEUNN010000279.1 GCA_016791085.1 Rhodocyclaceae bacterium
TGCAGAGGGCCATTCCGCCGGAATTGAAATCAACCAAGCGCGTAACGCACCAGGGCGTCACGTACGACAGGCAGGCGGCCGGTGAGGTTCAGGCCGGCGTTGCGCGCGGCGCGCAATATTGCCGAACGCGGCCGGAACAGCTTCTGCAAGGCATCTGTCGTCCATTGTAGGGCCGCGACCTCTTCGCGCCGGCACCGCTCATAAGGACGCAAACACCGCTCATCACCGATATCCGAGTAGGCCGGCACGCGCATGAGCAGACGCGCCAGTTCGCGCGCGTCGGCGAAGCCCAGATTGATGCCGTGACCGGACAAGGGATGGATGGCGTGCGCCGCATCGCCTATGAGCGCAAGGCGCGGCGCGATGGTGCGCGGCAGCCGCATCAGGCGCAGCGGAAAACCCGCCGGCGGCGTGACTAGTTGCATCTGGCCGAGCCGGCGCGCGCCGGCTTCCTCTACGCGCCGGCAAAATTCATGCGGCGCGAGTCCCAGCAATTCGCGGCCATGCTCTTCCGGCGTGGACCACACGATGGAAACGCGCCGGCCCGGCAAGGGCAGCCAGGCCAGCACGCCGTCGGCACGGAACCACTGTAAGGCCGTGCCGGCGTGCGGCAGTTCGGTCGAAAAATTGGCGACCACGCCCAGTTCTTCGTAGGCCTGGACATTGGCAGCCAGGCCGGCCTGCTGGCGCACCCAGGACTGCACGCCATCGGCGCCCACCACCAGCGCGGCCTCGATGGTGCGCCCGTCGGCTAGTTCCAGCGTCGCCGCGGCGGGGCCGAGGTGCAGGCTTTTCGGCTGGGCAGGGCACAGCAGTTCGAGATTGGGCTGGCGCCGCGCGTGCTCCCAAAGTTCGCGCGCGACCAGGCTGCTTTCGGCGATCCAGGCCAACTCGGACACGCCGCTCGCGTAGGCGGAAAATTCCAGCAGGCCGCCTTCGTCGCCGAACACCTGCATGCGCTCGATGCGCGCGAGGCGCTCTGCGTCGAGATGTTTCCAGACCCCCAGATCACCCAGAAATGCCGCATTCGACGGGCTGACCGCATACACGCGCGCGTCCCATTCCCCGGCCGGCGCCGCGGGCGCGCGCGCCTCCACGAGCGCGACCGAATAGCGCGCCTTGCGCAGCGCCACCGCCAGACTGGTACCGGCCAGACCGCCGCCAACGATGAGGATGTCGGTTTTCATGCAGGCCTACGCAAAACCCGGAATTCTGCTCGGCGCGCAGCATCTTGACAAGATGCCCGCCATTTCCCGATAATCGCGCCCTTTCCTCGGGGTGATGTAGCTCAGCCGGTTAGAGCGACGGATTCATAATCCGTAGGTCGAGGGTTCAAGTCCCCCCATCACCACCACAAAATCAATTGCTTAGGCCAGTCTTCGCGACTGGCCTTCTGCGTTTCTGCAGGCGGTGTGGGCGCCATGTAGGCAAATCTCGGAAATGCCGGCCAGTTCCAAACTTCCCCGCCGAACCAGACGCCGGGCCGGGCTTTCAAGCGGATGGCGCCACAATCCGCCGCGCGCGGCAGCCGCGAGAATTGTCCATGCGACTGGAGTTCGAGCGTTGCCAAAGCGGGGCGCAAGGATTGAAAGGGGCGTTCAGTCCTGCGGTTGACAACAGCTTTTCGCGATTGGGGCTAGGCGTGCTGCGGGGCGCGCCAGTGACCGTGATTCGGGGCATCCGGGAAGGACCCAAACCTGAGTGAATTGCCGGCATCGCATCGCCGGTGCGCGGCACAGGCCATCACGCCAGTTCACCGACCTCGACCGCCTTCAATATTTCGCGCAGTTCCCCCGCGCCGGGCGGCCCATCGCCATATGACCATCGTTGTTCAAGTGTGCTCCAGCCATAAACACGAACCGGGCCGGATGCCGTGGCAATCGTTTCCCCGCGCCGTTTCGTGTGCGCCTAGATATTGATCCAAGTCGGGTTGGTGCCGACAGTAACAAGCGCAGGCGGGGACGATTTTCGGTGAACTAGCCACGCTGCCCTAGGGCCTCCGCATCCGGATTCGGCGATGGCCTTCAACCACTCGCTTGTATCTTCAAACACACCAAGGTATCGCAATTCCCGCATCAGATGCTTGCATAGGCGCGCCGTCGAGTTTCGTGCGGCCGTCGCGCGCGTTTCCGCGTAGTCTGGGCACGTGCACTTTTGCTCGATCAGATTTACCGAGTACACGTCGCCTCGTGAGCCGCTTACGCTACGAATTTTATTGCGTTCGGGGATGTCGGGCTCGCGGAACACCAGGTCGTAACGCGTTCCGATCGAGGTGCGGGTCACCTCCTGCACTTCGGTATTCGCTACGCCTCGACGGTTACCCGATTCCAATGGCTCAGGCGAAGGGCCACATTCTGCATTTGGGCCTAGCCCGGCCTTACGCGCGCGCGTGCCGACTTTTTGCCGTTGCGCGCGACGCTCCCATGCATACAGCAGCCCCCCTGTTGCCGCAAGGGCAATCCAGAACGCGATGAATCCACGCGTTATATTCGGCGCTCCCGACGGCACCGGTCGCCCTGCCGTTTCATCACGTTCCGGTAGCCCGAGGTCTGCGATTTTGCGCGGCGCATCTGCTTTGAGGCGGTCCGGATCGATTACCTGTAGTAGCTGAAAGCGTCGATTTCGATACCAATCTAAAACGCACGCCCTGTCGGTGCATGTCTTTTTGCGTCGGCGCCATTCTGAATCACAGTGCGCTTTGAATGCGGCCTAGTCAGGCGCCACAGCCTTTGCTGCAGCATATATCAAGGCGAGTTCGTCATCGAGGCGGGATAATTCCGGGTCGCCACAAATCAAAAGCTCCGGCTTGGATCGAGTCTTGGCGCAGTCGAAACTGGCCGCGTGGCTAAGTCCTATAGGCAGAACAGCCAGTGCCACAAACGATGCCGTGTAGCGCAGCATAGTCATCGATCTCCCAGCCCATGTAAGGTTTTGCCGTCCACGGACCGATGCGTCCATGGTATCGATACCCATCGTAGCGTCGGTGTCAATCGAAAATGAGGTATTGGTGCAACGCGAAGTTTAAGGCAAGCGCGGTCGGCCGGGCGCCTGCTTGATGCCTGGATACGTCGCTATCTCGACGCCCCGAGCGGGCTTACGTTGTCCGTTCGGGCGCTTTCAGATGGGCGCGTTTCAGGAAGCGGGCGAGGGCTTGGACGTCAGTGGCACACGGTGCGAGCACTTCCATAAATTCTGCCGGGGCAGTTTCCCCGATGCGCGTGAGCCATCCCCGTATGCACCGCACTTGGTGCGGTTGCGAAACTGCCGGCCGGTGTATTCGCGCAAACGGTGCGGCGGTGATTGGACCCGGTCGGTTGCGCATGCCCTTGGCCGTGGTTGGTGCGGCTTAACAGGTCACGTACAGCGCGCCGCCGCACTCAAACCGCATGCGCCAGCAGCGGGTGCGCTGCCGCAGCGCGTGGTGCCTCTCGCGCCAGTTCCTCGGCCGCCAGGCGCTCAGCGTCCGCTCCCAGTCTGGAAGGGGTGCGTGCAATTAATTTTGCGGATCAAGATTGATTCTAGGCTGACCATTTTTGCCTTTTCCATTGCAAAATTGGTCTCTGGACGTCGCGCACGTGCTTGGCCAAGCGTAAACTTCGGACCCTGTGCCATCTATTCGGCTGCTGCGGCGGGAAGGCTGCTAGGGTTCCAGCGCGTCGGCAATGCGCTATAGCGGCATTGACCTCGGTTGAGCGGATCGCCCGGCGCAACCTAACGAGCCTTAACGGTGTGCATTCACATAACTTCGCGCCATCCGTCATGTCAATCCCCGACTACCAGACCATCATGCTGCCCTTGCTTCGGTTGGCGGGCGATGAGCAGGAGCATCGCCTCCGCGATGCCATCGAGCAACTTGCCGCAGAGTTTCGGCTCACCGATTCCGAGCGGAGTGAATTGCTTCCGAGCGGTACTTCGCCGGTATTCGACAATCGGGTGGGATGGGCGCGGACCTACCTGAAACAAGCTGGCCTCGTCCAGGCGCCGAAAAAGGGTGTGTTCAGGATCACCGAGTCGGGCAAGGTGTTGCTTGCGGAGCATCCCGAGCGTATCGATGTTCGCCTGCTGGAGCGTTATCCCGGCTTCCAGACATTTCGGACACGCAAGCGGGATCGAAACGAGCGCGAGCCTCTTTCCGGGGAGTCCGTCGTACAGGAGGACGCGACACCCGAGGACGCGCTTGCAGTCGCCTACCAGAAACTACCCAGAAACCTCGAGTCTGATCTGCTGGAACAGGTGAAAGCCGCATCACCGTCTTTCTTCGAGCGGCTGGTAATCGACCTTCTGGTAGCCATGGGGTACGGTGGCTCGCGTCGCGATGCAGGACGCGCGATCGGTCGCGGCGGTGATGGCGGGATAGACGGGATAATCAAGGAGGACAAACTCGGTCTAGACGCGATTTACATTCAGGCCAAGCGCTGGGAAGGCATGGTTGGACGCCCGGAAATCCAGAAGTTTGCTGGAGCGTTGCAAGGGCAGCGCGCTAACAAGGGAGTGTTTATCACCACTTCGGGTTTTACACGCGAAGCCGAGGAATACGCCGGTATCATTAGCTCCAAGATCATACTGATCGATGGCGAGCGGCTCACCAGCTTGATGGTTGATCACAACGTAGGCGTGTCCGTGTTGGGTACCTACGAGTTAAAGAAAATCGACTCGGATTATTTCGACGGGGCATAAGGGTACTGCTCGCGCCTCGTTTGTGTCGGGTGGTACGCGCCGAGGTCATCGCTAAACGCTTTCAGAGCCGGGCGGTCCTTGCCCGCAAGCAGTTGGGTGCTTTTTCTCCGACGCCATCCTCCCCAATATGTCATGCTGTAAGCGGCTGGCTCAACTCGTTTTCCTTACCGAAACCGCAAATAAGCGCCCCGGCACCAGGGTCAGGGGCGCATGGCAACCAATCAGTCGACCGGTGTCTGATAACAGGGATGTAGCACCCAGTTGATTTTTGGCATTTAAGGCTATTCAAATCTGGCCCGGTTCGCCAGTTCGTTTTCGGGATGTGGGCGAAATAGGGCGTACCTGTGTGCGCCGACAAGTTGGACAGCGGCCTGCCAAACCAATACAGAAGTGCTTGGGTGACGGTACTCATTTCAAACGCCGTCCTGTGCTACCTGCGTTTGGAAGCCGCAGCAGCAGGCTGGTGAAGGTTTCCGGCTTTTCGCCCAGCCGGGCTGGCCACGGCGCGTTTGAAAACCTTGCCGTCGTTCAAGTTACGGCAGAAGTGCCGCGTAGGATGCGCAGTACGACATAGCGTCCGACCGCGCGAGCGTAGCGTTGCAAGGTGCGCATCGACGGCGGCCGCTGGCGGGATTCAAGGCGCGCGACTGCACTTTGCGTCGCACCCATGTGCTGCGCGACCTCCTCTAGCGACAGGCCGGCACGCGTGCGGGCGGCAATCAATTCGCAGGCGATCGCATATTCGTCGGCCTGTGCCTCGTATTCGGCGCGCTGCCACATCGGCCGGCAATTCGCTTTTCAGCGTGTCCAGGGTTTTCATGTGGCGGCCTCCAGGCGTTTGCGCGCAGTTTCGAGTGCCGCGCGCGGCCCCGGACGGCAGCGTACAGCGCGCGGGCGAAACCGTCGTGGCCACGCATGCGCATTTCCCGCAGTTTGCCTTCGATCGGCCGAATATGGGGCATGCCAAGGTTCATCGGGCCGAACTGTTCGATCAGTTCCGCGACATGCAGGAGTCGGGCGTGCTTGTCCGGCGGCAGGGCTTTCAACTCGGCTTCGTTGGCGGGTAAGGCACGCGCACCTGTTCCAGAATCCAGGACTCGTTTTTTTTGTGTCACCGCCGCAGCAGGTCGAACGGCCGGCGGCGGTAGTGCTGCCCCGCATTCTTGTCGCCGGCTCCCGACTTACGGTCGGGACATGGGCATAAACGCGATCTGCCCACCCTGCGCGCAAATCATTCGTCGATAATTTTGCCGTTGTCCGTTAGCCATCGATCCTGAAATATCCGCCTGGCCGCCCAGCCAACTTCCTTGATATACCATCCGTTTACCGAGCTGCCGACCACGGCGCCGATGGCTGGTATGGCTTGAAGTGCCTTACGCTTGGTCAAATTCACGCCCAGTTGCTTTGCCAGCGACCTGATCGCAATGATCGCTCCTTCCTTGGCAAGGAAATTCTCCGCGGCGCGCTCCATGCCCTTCCAGGTTTGTTTCATGAGGATGATTTTTAATTGTTGCAATGTCAGCAATGCGGCTAGCTTTTCTTCCATCGTGTTCGCGCCCGACGCAGCCAGGATGGACAGGACCATCTGTTTGCCCACTTCGTCGGTCAGCTTGTATCCATAGCACAGGCCAATCTTGCCTCTTTTGAAAATCGGGTGGGTGGAGTTGCCCGGTTTTGTGTTCGAAGGCGGTGTCAAGGGCGGGCTTTGCCCGGCGAAGCGGACCCTTGACACCGCCTTCGAACACATACGCTGGTCCAAGGCTGAATGCGGCAGAATGCGGCATTCAGCCTTGGAGACTACAGCGCGATGTCGCACAACCGTCTGTTTGAAGTAGCACTCGGAATAGCCCAGCCCTGGTTCGTTCAATCGGTTGGCTTCGACCAAGCTAAGCGTGTTCTGACGATAGGCGTGGATTTTGTGGCGGGGAGCCGGTTCCGCCATCCCGATGTGCAGGGCGAGCACCCTGTGCATGACACGCGCCAGCAGCGCTACCGGCATCTGAATTTCTTTGAACACGAGTGCTATCTGGAGGTTCGCGTGCCACGTATACGGCTGCCCGACGGCGCCGTCCGCCAGGTGGAGCCCGATTGGGCCGGGAAGCTCAGCGGATTCACCTTGCTGTTCGAGGCGTTGGTGGTTGCCCTGTGTCGAGAAATGACGTTCGAGGCGGTAGCGCGAGTGACGGGATTGTCCTGGCATCGGGTCAGTGCAATTTGTGGGCGCTATGTGGATCTCGCCCGCGCCGAGGCCGACCTGTCGGAAACCACGACGCTGGCGGTCGACGAAACGTCCTACCAGCGCGGCCACAAATACCTCACGATCGCCGCGGATGCCCAGGCGCACAAGGTAATTTTCGTCACGCCCGGGCGCGACAGCGACACCATCGCG
>JAEUNN010000284.1 GCA_016791085.1 Rhodocyclaceae bacterium
CAAGGATTTGGCGAAACACCAGTTCGGCGGCCTGATAGGCCAGAATCGCCGCCGCGGTGCCGGCACCCAGTCCGCGCAGCGCGGTCGAAAACGCGCGCGACACGGCGCCGGGGGTTTTGCGGTCGCGCCAGGAGGCATACAGAAGGTAGGCAACGGCCGCGGCCAGCAATAGGCCCAGCAAACCCAGCAGGGCCGGCAGCAGCCAGCCCGCACCGCTCGCCGGGGCCGCCGGCGCATCGGCGCGCGGCGTGCCGGCGCTCGATGTTTCGCTGGCGAGCGCGGGCAGTTTCGTGCCGTCAGGTGCGGCGTACCGGTGGGCCAGGGCGGCGGCGGCAGCCATTGCGCGCGGCACGGAAAAATCCGCCACTGCCACATACCTGGGCGGCGCCGGCGGCGCGCCGGGCGCCGCGCATTGCCCGGCCGGGCTGCCGGCCAGCAGGAGCGGAACGATCAGCAGTTGGGGGCACAGGCGGCGCAGGGACATGGCGTCGGAAAATTCGAATCGAAAGTTGATCACAATCCCGGATATTGCAACATTCGCGCCGCATTGGGGCAAACCGGCGCGGTCCTGCCTGCAGGCGGCGTGATGTCCGCGCGCGCAGCGCCCGTCATACCGGCATGCGCTGACCTCAGCCTGCGGCCCGTGCACGGCTTGCACGGTGCGCCCCCGTCGCCAGGGCCGCGCAGCGTCTGCACCAGGCACTGCCGGCACGGTGGCGACGCCATCGCGCGGCGTGAAGGCCATCGGCCAGGCGCCGCGTTCATACGGCGGCGGCCTGTTCCAGCCGCGCAGCGATCCAGTCTCCCACGCGCTGGTCCAGCGCCGCAGCCTCGGCCGCAAATTGCGCGTCCAGCGGCATGGCGCGCAGCCAGGTAAGCTGGCGCTTGGCTAGCTGGCGCGTGGCGGCCGTGCCGGTTTCGAGCAGCGCGCCGCGATCGATGCGGCCATCCAGATATTCCCAAGCCTGGCGATAGCCCACGCAGCGCATCGACGGCATGCCTGCATCCAGCGCGTATTTGGCGCGCAATCCGCGCAATTCTTCAACCAGACCCGCCGCCAGCATGGCGGCAAAGCGCCGGCCTATGGCGGCGTGCAGGCCCGCGCGGTCGTCCGGAATCAGGCCTATGGAAGCGAGGCGTGCCGGCAGTTCGGCCGCTACGCGGCGCGCGTAGGCCTGGGCCAGCGGCGCGCCGGTCAGGCGCACGATTTCCAGTGCGCGCTGTATGCGCTGCGCGTCGCTGGGCTTGAGGCGCAAGGCGGCATCCGGATCGAGCCGCGCCAGTTCCGCGTGCAGCGCCGGCCAGCCCTCGCGCGCGGCCTGGGCGTCGATTTCTGCGCGCATTGCGGCATGCGCCGGCGGCAGGTCGGACAGGCCTTCGCGCAGCGCCTTGTAGTACAGCATGGTGCCGCCCACCAGCAGGGGCAGACGGCCACGCGCCGCGATGTCCGCGATCGCGGCGACGGCATCGGCGCGAAAGCGCGCGGCCGAATAGGCCTGGTCGGGGTCGATGAGGTCGATCAGATGGTGCCGCACGGCCGCCGCTTCGGCCGCGTCGGGTTTGGCCGTGCCCACGTTCATGTCGCGGAATACCTGTGCCGAATCGACACTCACGATTTCCAGGTCGAAGCGCGCCGCGAGCCGCATGGCCAGCGCGCTTTTGCCGCAGGCGGTCGGCCCGATCAGGCAAACGGCAAGCGGCTTCATGGGCGCTGCGCGGCACGGGCCGGTCGCGGAACCTGAGGTTTGCGCAGTGCTTGCGGGGTCGATGTGGGTTTTTGCATGTATGGGGGCGTGGCGTGGGCGGATCGCGCACCGGGCGGCCGTGCCGGCATTGTGGACGCGTAGCGGCCTGTGCCGCTCAGCGGCCGCGCATGAACAGACGGTCCAGATCGGCCATGGACAATTGCACCCAGGTCGGGCGGCCGTGGTTGCACTGGTCGGCGCGCTCGCATGCTTCCATGTCGCGCAACAGCGCGTTCATTTCGGCCGGCGCGAGCTGGCGGTTGGCGCGCACGGCGCCATGGCAGGCCATGGTCGCGAGCATTTCGTTGCGGCGCACTTCGACCACCCGGCTGGCCGGCTGATCGGCCAGTTCTTCCAGCAGCGCGCGCAACAAATCCGGCAGGTGCGCGCGCGCCAGCAATTGCGGCACGCTGCGCAGCGCCAGTTCCTGCGGGCCCACCGGTGCCACGTCGAACCCCAGCCGGTCCAGCGTGGCGGCATGTTCGGCGGCGGTGGCCATGTCGCGCGCGCTGACCGCCACCACGGCCGGTATGAGCAATTTCTGCGCGGCCGGCATGCCGTCCAGCACGCTTTTGAGCCGCTCATAGAGAATGCGCTCGTGCGCCGCGTGCATGTCCACGAGCACCAGTCCGGCCCGGTTCTGCGCCAGCACATACACGCCCGCAAGTTGCGCCAGCGCATAGCCCAAGGGCGGCACGGCGGCAGCCGAGTCGGGCGACTCGCGCGGCAATGCCGGCGCCGCCGCCGCGCCAAGCGGTACGGCCGCGTGCGCGGCGGCACCGCCAGGCCCGGCTGCACCGGCGGCAGGCGGCGTGAACGTTCCGGCAGCCCCCAGACGCGGCAGCGCGAACGCATCGAAATAGCGCTGCGCCGCCTGCGTCACGCCACCTTCGGATACCGCCAGTTCGCCCTGAAAACGCGGGTGCGCGGGCGCCGCGCCGGGCGGCGGCAAATTGAAACTGGCCGCCACGGCCGGGGCAGCCGCCGCGGCGGCCGAAAGCGGTTCGGCCAGCACGCGCTCCAGCGCGTGGTAGATGAACTGGTGGATGCCGCGCGCGTCGCGAAAACGCACTTCGATTTTGGCCGGATGCACGTTCACATCCACCGCGCGCGGATCCAGCGTAAGCGCCAGCACATAGGCCGGATGGCGGGCTTCGTGCAGGATGTCGGCGTAGGCTTCGCGCACCGCGTGGGTAAGCAGCTTGTCGCGCACGAAACGTCCATTCACGAAAAAATACTGCGCATCGCGCGCCGCCCGCGTATAGGCCGGCAACGCCACGTAGCCGGACAAATGCACCGGCCCGGCCTGCACCTCGAGCGCGCGCGCGGCCGCCGTGAATTCTTCCCCCAGCACTTGCGCGACGCGCTCGGCCGGCGCCGCGGCCAGCCAGCGATGCACGAGGCGGCCGTTACGCGTAAGTTGCAGCTTGAGCTCAGGGCGCGCCAGCGCGATGCGCCGGAACATGTCCTCGCAGTGGCCGTACTCGGTAGGTTCGCTCTTCAGAAATTTGCGCCGCGCCGGCGTCGCGTAATACAAATCTTCCACATCCACCACGGTGCCGCGCGCCAGCGCGGCCGGTGCGATTTCCCCGCCCGGCATGCTGATGCGCCAGGCCTCGCCGGCATCCGCCGCGCGGCTGGTGAGCGTGACGCGCGCCACGCTGGCGATGGCCGCCAGCGCCTCGCCGCGAAAACCCATGCTCTGCACGGCTTCGAGATCTTCCAGGCTGGCGATTTTGGAGGTGGCGTGGCGCGCCAGCGCGAGCGGCAATTCGGCACGCGCGATGCCGCAACCATCGTCGGCCACGCGCAGGCGGCGCACGCCGCCATCGTCCAGTGCGACCTCGACCGACCCGGCGCCGGCATCGATGGCGTTTTCCAGCACTTCCTTGAGCACCGAAGCCGGCCGTTCGACCACTTCGCCGGCTGCGATCTGGGAAATGAGCAGGTCGGGCAAAACCTGGATGTGGGGCATGCGGAACTTTCTTGGGGTGGCGGACCGGCGCGCAGCGCGCCAGCCGCAAGCTTAGCCGAGCCGGCCCCGGCTGACCATCCTGCGGTATCATGCGGCGCCATCGCCCCGCGCTTGTCTGCATGGAATTCCTGGCTCAATTCATCGATATCGTGCTGCACCTGGACCGCCACCTGGCCGCCCTCCTGGCGCAGTACGGCGTATGGCTGTACGGCATACTGTTCCTGATCATATTTTGCGAAACCGGCCTGGTCGTCACGCCCTTTCTGCCCGGCGATTCGCTGCTGTTCGTGGCCGGCGCGCTGGCCGCCACGGGCGGGCTGCATATCGGTTTGCTCATCGCGGTATTGCTGAGCGCGGCGCTCTTGGGCGACAACACCAATTACTGGATAGGGCGCTGGGTCGGACCGCGCGTGTTCCGCTGGGAGCAGTCGCGCCTGTTCAACCGGCGCGCCTTCGACAAGGCGCACGCGTTCTACGAAACCCACGGCGGCAAAACCCTGGTGATCGCGCGTTTCCTGCCCATCGCGCGAACATTTGCGCCGTTCGTGGCCGGCGTGGCGGCCATGACCTATGCGCGCTTCGTGTTCGTCGATACGCTGGGCGGCATCACCTGGATTTGTTCGCTCACGCTGGCCGGCTATCTGTTCGGCAACCTGCCTTTCATCAAGCAGAACCTGAGCCTGGTGATCGTCACGATCATCGCCCTGTCGCTCGCGCCGTTGGCCGTGAGCTATCTGCGCGCGCGCCGCGCCGCACGTACCGCCGGCTGAGCATGCGCGCCGGCCGGCCAGCGATCTGGATGTGCGCGCTGCCGCTCCTGGCGGCCTGCAGCCACACCGGCACCTACCCGGCGCCGAACCAGGGCATGTCGGCCAGCAGCGTCATGAAAACCGACATCGACCGGGTGCTCGAAGCGCAACAACTGGAAATTTTCGCGAGCCTCAAGCGCATCGCCGAAAAGCTCTACCGCCGCAACCCGCGCGAATACCGGCGCGCCGGCTACGACAGCGTGGACGCCGCGCTGGAACGGCTGTTCACGCCCGAACACAACTGGCGTCTGGCCGAATTTGGCGACAAGCGCGGCACCGAAATGATCGTGGCGGCTTTCCGCGACGACTTTAGCGGCGACCGCGTGGCGGCCTATATCGCCGGCCTGGGCGGCATGATACGCACGGCCTACCAGGACCGCACCGAACTGTTCGTGATGGATGACCTCGACCCGCAGGCGCTCTATAACGCCGCGCGCAACGTGGAAATCGCGATCTGGCGGCTATCCAACAAGCGCGACGCGGGAGGGCAGCTATTCCTGCTTTCCAACGCCGGCCGCGGCAACGAAGGCGAGCCGGCCAACCTCAGTTACGAGCGCGAATTCGGCAAAATCATCGCGCACCTGGATTTCGCCTCCACGCTGGTGGCCGACAAGAACCACCGCGTGGTGGTGCGCGTCGTGCAAACGCTGGCCACGGCGGTGTTGTTGCCGGTGCACTGAGCGGGCGCCCTCACCTCGCCCTCACCTCGCCTGCGCCCCCGCGCCGGCCGCTTGCGCGCTAGCCTGCGGCAATTCAGGGGAGCACGGGCGTGGCGGCGTCCGCATCCCTGCCGGCGCTGCTAAACTCGGCCAGACACCTTCCGGGAGGCCGCCATGGGCTATGCACTGCGCGACAACAAGCGCCATACGTATGGCGACTACCGGGCCTGGCCGGACGACGCGCGCTACGAACTTATAGACGGCGCTGCCTTCCTGATGGCCCCGGCCCCGACCATCGCGCACCAGACGGTGGTATTCGAGGTTGCCCGCCAGTTGGCCGACGCGCTCGATACGCGCGGCTGCCGCGTACTCGTGGCGCCGGTGGACGTACTTTTGCCGCGCGGCGACGAAACCGACGCGGAAGTCGAAACGCTCGTGCAGCCCGACCTCATGGTGGTGTGCGACGCAACGAAAATCGGCACGCACCGGGTGCGCGGCGCGCCGGACTGGATCATGGAGGTGCTGTCCCCATCGTCCGCCGGCCACGATCAGATCGTGAAGCTGGCCGCCTATGAACGCGCGGGTGTGCGCGAATATTGGCTGGTGCAGCCCACCGACCGCGTACTTGCGATCTATCGCCACGACGGCCGCAGCTACGGGCGTGCCAGCATCAGCGAACTGGACGCCAGCACTGACGTGGGCGTGTTGCCCGGAGTGTCCATAGACTGGGCGCCGGTACTTGCGAAACTTGGACTGCGCGAAGCTTGAGGTACAGCCGGCGTTGCCGCCCCGCACCCCGCCCGCCGGCGATCCCGCTGATTCAGCGCGCCTGTGCCGTCATGCCGGCGTACCGGCCGGCCGCGCCCTGCCGGCGGCGCAACTGCATTGCGGACACGCAAGGCCGTCCCGTGCAAGCCCTGGGCGATACCCAATGTCGTCAAGTCAGGGCGAATCGACGCGCGCGTTTCCGTGGCCGCGCAGCGACACAGTCGCGCTTTTTTCAATGCGGATTTCCGATCAGCAGCGTTTTGCGTGCGCTTAACTTAAGGGCATTGGGGCCATTCCGTGGCAAATCAGCAAATACCCTGATTGCCGCGCCGCAGCAGAGCGGTTTAGCATTGCGCATTATCAAAACATTCCGGAGAACCGCGCCATGGACCGCCCGATACGCAGCCTGCTGGTCGCCAATCGCAGTGAAATAGCGATACGCGTATTCCGTGCCGCCACGGAACTGGGCATACGCACGGTCGCCATCTATTCCAACGAAGACCGCTTCGCGCTGCACCGCTTCAAAGCCGACGAATCCTATCTGGTCGGCGCCGGCGGCAAGCCCATCGCGGCCTATCTGGATATACCCGACATCATTCGCGTGGCCAAGGCGGCCGGCGTGGATGCCATCCACCCAGGCTATGGCTTCCTGTCGGAGAACCCGGATTTCGCGCAGGCCTGCGCCGACGCCGGCATCATATTCATCGGCCCCAGGCCGGACGTGATGCGCTCGCTGGGCAACAAGGTGGCCGCGCGCGCGCTGGCGGTGGCAGCCGGCGTGCCGGTGGTACCGGCCACCGGCGCGCTGCCGCGCGATATCGAAGCGATCAAGCGCGAAGCCGCCGCGATCGGCTATCCGCTCATGCTCAAAGCCAGTTGGGGCGGCGGCGGGCGCGGCATGCGCACGATAGAAAACGAGCAGGAATTGCCCGGCCTGGTCGACGTGGCGCGGCGCGAAGCCGCGGCCGCGTTTGGCAATGACGAGGTGTATCTGGAAAAGCTGGTGCGCCGCGCGCGCCACGTCGAAGTGCAGGTACTGGGCGACAAGCACGGCACCATCCTGCATCTGTTCGAGCGCGACTGTTCGGTACAGCGGCGCAACCAGAAGGTCGTGGAACGCGCGCCGGCCCCCTATCTGGACGACGCGACGCGCGCCGCGCTGTGCGAATCGGCCCTGAAGCTCGCGCGCCAGGCCGATTACACGCACGCCGGCACGGTGGAATTCCTCATGGACGCCGATACCGGCGCGTTCTATTTCATCGAGGTCAATCCGCGCATCCAGGTCGAACACACGGTGACCGAACAGGTGACCGGCGTGGATATCGTGAAGGCGCAAATCAAGGTATCCGAAGGCGCGCGCCTGGGCAGCCCGGAATCCGGCGTACCCAGCCAGGAAAACCTGCGCCTGAATGGCCATGCGCTGCAATGCCGCATCACGACCGAAGACCCGGAAAATGGCTTCACGCCCGACTATGGCCGCATCACGGCCTACCGCAGCGCGGCCGGTTTCGGTCTGCGGCTGGACGGCGGCACGGCCTATTCCGGCGCGGTCATCACGCCGTTTTACGATTCCCTGCTGGTCAAGGTGACCGCCTGGGGACACAGCCCGAATGAAGCCATCGCGCGCATGGACCGCGCGCTGCGCGAATTCCGCATACGCGGCGTGTCGTCCAACCTGCAGTTCCTGGAGAACGTGATCGACCACGCGGAATTCCGCAACGGCACCTGCATCACGCGCTTCATCGACACCACGCCGGAACTGTTCAAGTTTTCCGGGCGCCGCGACCGCGCCACCAAACTGCTCAAATTCCTCGGCGAAGTGGCCGTGAATGGCAACCCGGAAATGGCCGGCCGCAAAAAGCCCGACTTGGCGCCGGGCAAGCCCGTCAAGCCGGCCTGCGACTTCAGCCAGCCCATCGAGCCCGGCACGCGCACGCTGCTCAAACAGTTCGGCGCCGAGCGCTTCGCGCAATGGATGCTGGCGCATCCGCAGGTGCTGCTGACCGATACCACGCTGCGCGACGCGCACCAGTCGCTGTTCGCCACGCGCATGCGCACGCGCGACATGCTGGAAATTGCGCCGTATTACGCGCGCCTGCTGCCGCGGCTGTTTTCGCTCGAATGCTGGGGCGGCGCAACGTTTGACGTGGCGCTGCGCTTCCTCAAGGAAGACCCCTGGGAACGCCTGGCCAAACTGCGCGAAGCCATCCCCAACGTGCTGTTCCAGATGTTGCTGCGCGGCTCCAATGCGGTGGGCTACACCAATTACGCCGACAACGTGGTGCGGCGCTTCGTGCACCAGGCCGCGCATGAGGGCATAGACCTGTTCCGCGTGTTCGATTCGCTCAACTGGGTGCAGAACATGCGCGTGGCCATCGACGCGGTGCGCGAAACCGGCGCGCTGTGCGAAGGTGCCATCTGCTACACGGCCGACCTGTTCGACCCGGCGCGGCCCAAGTACAACCTCAAGTATTACGTCGACCTCGCCAAACAGTTGGAACATGCCGGCGTGCACATTCTGGCCATCAAGGACATGGCCGGCGTGTGCCGCCCGCGCGCGGCGCGCGAACTTATCACGGCGCTCAAGAACGAAGTCGCCCTGCCCATACATTTCCATACCCACGACACCTCGGGCATCGCCGCAGCCTCGGTGCTGGCGGCGGTCGATGCCGGCGCGGACGCCGTGGATGGCGCGCTCGACGCCATGAGCGGCCTGACTTCCCAGCCCAACCTGGGTTCCATCGCCGCGGCGCTGGCCGGGCACGAGCGTGACCCCTGCGTCGATTTGGCGGCGATGCAGTCGCTGTCGCACTATTTCGAAGGCGTGCGGCGCTTTTACGCGCCTTTCGAGCCGGACATGCGCGCCGGCACGTCCGACGTGTACAAGCACGAAATGCCCGGCGGGCAATACACCAACCTGCGCGAACAGGCGCGCAGCATGGGCCTCGAGCACCGCTGGCCGGAAGTATCCACGGCCTATGCGCAAGTGAACATGCTGTTCGGCGACATCGTGAAAGTCACGCCCACTTCCAAGGTGGTGGGCGACATGGCGCTGTTCATGGTCGCCAATGACCTCACGCCGGCCGAAGTGCTGGATCCGGCCAAAGAAGTGTCGTTTCCGGATTCCGTGGTGTCGCTGTTCAAAGGCGAACTGGGCTTTCCGCCGGATGGCTTTCCGCGCCGCATGGCGGAAAAGGTTTTGCGCGGGCAGGCGCCGCTGGCGGGCCGTGCCGGCGCCTTCATGGCGGCCGTGGATCTGGAAGCCAAACGCGGCGAACTGGAACAGGCCATCAACCGCAAGGCCTCGGACACCGATTTGGCGTCCTACCTGATGTATCCCAAGGTGTACCGCGACTATGCCGAGCACCTGCGCGAATACGGCGACGTGTCCTTGTTGCCGACCACGGCCTTTTTCTACGGCCTGGCCGACCGCGAGGAAATCGCCGTGGATATAGACCGCGGCAAAACCCTCATCATCCGCCAGACCGGCAGCAGCGACACGCCGGACGAAGAAGGCCGCGTGAAGGTGTTTTTCGAGCTGAACGGCCAGCCGCGCATGATACGCATCGCCAAGGCCGGCGCCACGGCCACGCGGCGCCACCCCAAAATGGACGAAAACAACCCGCTGCACGTGGGCGCACCCATGCCGGGAGCGGTGGTAACGGTGGGCATACACGTAGGCCAGAAAATCACCAAAGGCACGCCGCTGGTATCCATAGAAGCCATGAAAATGGAAACCGCGCTATGCGCCGACCGTGACGCGACCGTGCGCGCCATACACGTGAAGCCGGGCGACAAGGTGGCGGCCAAAGATTTGCTGGTCGAATTCGAGGCCTGAGACGGGCGGCCTGCGGGCCGCCGCGGCAGGCGGCCGGCACCCCCGGCCGCGCCGCCTAATCCGGCAGCAGCACGATTTGCGGCAGCACCACCCACCAGGATTCGCAGCGCAAGGTGTCGCGATAATCCGGCTCGGACTGGTCCTTGTTGCGCCGCACCAGGGCTTCCACCGTCACGCGCACGATGCGCCCCGCGGGCAGGCGCACGCTTCTGGCGAGGCGCCCGACCGCTACTTTGTCCGGCGTGCATAACAAGCTTTCGCTGTCGGTTTGCAGCAATTGCAGGCTGTCGCCCGGGCGCAGCGCGTCGATCGCGGCATGGATGGGCGCTTGCGGGCTGTGGCGCCCGGCGTAGCTCAGATCGACCTCGGCCAGGCCCAGCGCGATATGCCGCCAGGACAATTGCGGTGCCGGCGGCACGGCCTGCGGCGCATTCACGTACAGCCAGGGCGGGTTGCCCAGTGCGCGCGTAAAAGGGTTGCTGCGGCTATCGGCCTGGCACAGCACCAGGGTGCGGCGCGCGCGCGTCATGGCCACGTAATAGAGGCGGCGCTCGTCGTCGCCGTCCGACCAGTCGCCGCCGTCCAGCACCACCACGTGTTCGAATTCGCGCCCCTTGGCGCCATGCGCGGTGCTGAGCGTGAGGCCGCCGGCCGCGGCATGGCGGGCTTCGTGCGCGAACTCGAACAGGGCGTCCAGCACCAGCGTGGCCGGTACGCGCAGATCCGGCCAGGTCAGCGCGAATTCGGCCGCGAACTGTGCAAGTTGCGCGAGCCAGGGGTTGCCGGCATGTTCGCGCCGCTGCCAGGCGCGCACCCAGCGCGCCAGCAGGTCCGGCCGCAGCAGGCGGCGCGGCCGCGCGCGCAGGCACTCGAGCAGGCGCCAGGTTTCGCGCACTTCGGTCAGGCGCGGGCCGGCCGTGTCGCGTTCGACCAGCCGGTAATCCAGCCCGGCCAGTTCGCACCAGGCGCGCAACGGTTCCAGCGTGGCCCGGTTGCGTGCAATGAGCGCCAGATCGGCCCAGCGCCAATCCGGGTCCATGGCCTGCAGGCGGCGCATTTCCTGCATGACGACCTCGGCCTGGGCGCGCGCATCGAGCGGCACGCGCAGCACCTGGACGCGGCCCTGGCCCTGCGCATCCCGCTGCTGCCAGACGCCGCCGGGCGGCTCCTTGCGGCGCGCGTGATCGACGCGTATCGGGTGGGCCTGTTTCATGCGGTCCGCCACGCCCGCGATCACGGCATTGGCGGCCGCCACGATATGCGCCGTGGACCGATAGTTTTCGACCAGAAATTCGGTTTGCGCGCGATAGTCGTCCTGGAAGCGGCGGATATAGGTATTGCTGGTGTGGCGGAAGGCGTAAATGTTCTGGTCGTCGTCGCCCACCGCGAACAGGTCCAGGCGCGCGTCCGCGTCGGCCAGCCCGCGCCCGGCGAGCAGGCCGATCAGGCGGTACTGGCGTTCGTCTATGTCCTGATATTCATCGACCAGTATGTGCCGGTAGCCGGCCAGCAGGCGTTCGCGCGCTTCGTCGGCATCCGCCGCGCAGGCCGCCGCGGGCTGCGCCAGCAGTTCTATGGCGGCATCCAGCATGGCGTCGAAATTGAGGTCGGTGCGTTTCGCGGCCGCGCCGGCGCGCCCGGCATGGCTCGCGCCGGCCAGCCGCAGCGCCACGCCGTGGTAGGTGAGCACGGCGACGCGCGCCGCTTCGGCGCCGATCAGGCGTTTCAGCCGCTGGCGTATTTCCCACGCCGCGCTGCGGTTATAGGCCAGCGCCAGCACGGATTCCGGCGGCTCGCGCAGCACCCGCACCAGGTAGGCGATGCGATGCACGATTACGCGGGTTTTGCCCGAGCCCGGCCCGGCCAGCACCAGGCGATTGGCGTCCGGCTTGGCGCACACCAGGCGCGCCTGCACCGGGTGCTGCAAATCATCGACGATGCGCCGGTAACTTTCTTCGCTGGTGCTGCGCTCCAATAGTTCGCGCCGGCCGGCGAAATAGCGGCGTATGAATTCCAGCCGCGGCAGCGAAAAATACGCCAGTACCAGATGCAGCGCGTCGGAAATTTTCTGCACGCCCAGGCGCGCGTATTCCTGCATCACATGTACCTGGAACACCTTTTCGGCCTGATGCTGGGCAAGCGGCGCGTAATCGGCGTCGCTGAACTTGCGCGCACGCGCTTCCGGCAGGATGTGCAAGTGCATGGCGGCGCGGAAAATGCTCTTGCCGCGGTCCATGATGAGCACCTGGTTTTCGTGCAGGTAAAACAGCGCGGCTTCGATGGCATTCGGCAGGTCGCGCAGCCGCGCCGACATTTCGGTGTCGGCCGCCAGCGCGTCGGCCAGTTCGCCCAGCGTGCAACTTACGCGCAGGTCCACGCCGCGCAATCCTTCGGGCAGTCTGGCGAGCAGAAATTCCAGTAGCACCGCGGCCGCGGCGCGGCGCCGCTCGGCAATTTCGCGTATCGCGCGCCAGGGGCGCTCTACGCGCAATTTGAGCCACTCGCCGCGCGGCGCGCGCAAGGTGAAACAGGCGCGCCGCGCACCGGTGTCCTGACCGAAAGGCCGCGCCAGCGCGCGCAGCAGCGTGAGCAAACTTTGCGGCGTCAGCTCCTGCCCGGTCTGTTCGCGCAGCGTCTGTGCGAGCGGGCGCAAAGCCGTGTCCTGCCAGCCCGTATCGGCGGCGTCCGGGGCAAGTTCCGGCAACAGTTCGAGCAGCGCATGCTCGAGCCGGGCGACGCGCCGGGCGCGCGCACGGCTGTCGTCGGCCACACCGGCGCGTAACAATACGGTGAGCGCGATGTCGTTCGACACCACGCCCAGCCCCTGCAGCGACTGCAGCAATTGCACGCAGGCCGGACCCGGCAGGCCCAGGGCCAGCGCCAGATCGTCGGTGGACAGGCCTTCGTCGTCGGACTGGTCGATCAGCAGCGCCACCAGCGCCAGCATGTGCCGGCGCTCTTCGTCGGGCAGGTCGGCGGCCTGCAGGCGGCGCCGCGCGGCATCCACCGATTTCACCTTGAGGCTGGCCGGGAACACACGCGTATGGTTTTCTTCGCGCTCCAGAAAGCGCGCGCGTTCCAGCCAGGCCAGTGCGCTGCGCACCTTGGTGTCGGCATCCAGCGCACCCGGCACGATGGAACTGTCGCTTTCTTCGACGGCAAGAATTTCGCCCGGCGTGACCACGATGTCGGCGCTGCCTACGCGCCCGGCGTAGCGGCGCAAATTGCGCAGCAGCGCGGCGATGTCGCGGCGCGTGAGGCGGGAGCGCGCGAGCAGGCCGAATTGCGTTTCGACGTCGTCCTCGTCGTACAGCAAGATGCAGCGCGCGGCGTGCTGATCGCGGCCGGCGCGGCCGGCTTCCTGCAGGTAATTTTCCAGCGCACCGGGCACGTCGGCATGGATCACGCAGCGCACGTCGGGCTTGTCCACGCCCATGCCGAAGGCGTTGGTGGCGGCGATCACCTTGAGTTCGCCGGCAATGAAAGCCTGCTGCACGTCCTTTTTCGCGCCGGCTTGCATGCCGCCGTGGAAATACGCGCAAGGCCAACCCATGTCGCCCAGCACCTGGGCGATTTCCTCCACGCCCTGCTGGCGCGCGCCGAACACGATGGCGCCGCCTCCGCCGGCCAGTTCGTGCTCGAGCAGGCGGTGCATGAGCGGGTACTTTTCGGCCTTGCCGACCGCCATGACCTCGTACTGGAGGTTGATGCGTTCGTGGCCGCCGTCGAATATTTCCAGTTCGCGCGCCAGCGTGGCGCGGAAGTGAGCGCGCAAATCCTCCACGACCTCGCGCTTGGCGGTGGCCGTGAAACAAAATACCGGCGCGTCGCGGGCGGCGGATTTTTCGCGTATGTAGCGCGCCACGTACAGGTAATCGGGCCGGAAGTCATGCCCCCAGCGCGACAGACAGTGCGCCTCGTCCAGCACCCAGGCGGCAATTTCGCGCTGCGCGATGGCACGCACGAAAGCCGAGTTGCGAAACTGTTCGGGCGACACGTAAAGGATGCCCACCTCGCCCAGGCGCACGCGCTCCAGCACGTCGCGGCGTTCCGGCAGGCTCAACAGCCCGTTCACGGTGGCGCCGCAAACGATGCCGGCAGCGAGCAGGTTGGCGACCTGGTCCTGCATGAGCGATTGCAGCGGCGTCACCACGATGGTGAGCGCGCCGCGCCGCCAATGGCGCGACAGCGCGGGCAACTGGAAGCAAATGGATTTGCCGCCGCCGGTGGGCAGTATGGCCAGCAGCGAGCGCCCCGCATAGCCGGCCTGGACGATCGCGGCTTGTAGCGATGTGCCGTCCGGCGCCGCGGGCTGGGCACGGAAATCCGTGTAGCCGAAGTAGCGCTGCAATTCGCGGCGCGGGTCCAGGCGCTCGCGGCAATAGGCGCAGGCCGCGTCAAGGCACGGGGTTTCGCGCAGGCGGTGGATATATGCGCGCGTTTGCGGAAATTGCCGGCCCACCCAGTGCGGCAGCACGGAATTGCCGCCGGCCACGCGCAGCCAGGCCAGCAGGTAAGCAAGCGGCGGATATTGCGCGGGGTCCGCCATGGCCTCGGCGAGCAGGTGCTGCAGCGCATTGCCGCACACCTTGCCGCGGGCAAGCGCGTGGTACAGGTCCGCCGTCTGCGCGGCATCCGGCGCGCGCGCATGGCGTATGGTCATGAATAGCGCGTCGAGGCCGCGCCCGCCCGGCCAGTTGCGGAAAAAATAGTGCTGGCAGGCCGCTTCCTGCGGCGAGGCGGCGTGCAGTTCGGCCATCGCGTCGTATTCGTCGCCCCACAGGCGCAGTGCCAGTTTGGCGTCGGCCAGCGGGTCGGCGCGCGTGCTGCGCACGAGTTTGTAATCCTTCACGAGGGCGTGATAAGGATTTTGCGGAAACGCGACCGGCGACAATTCCAGCGTATCGACCAGCGGCAGCTGGTGCAGCCGCAGTGCCGGAAACAGGGCGCGCAATACCGGCAGGTCGTGGCGCGCGATATTGTGGCCGAGCAAAAATGCGGCGCCGGCCGTCAGTTCGTCAAGTTCGTGCGCAAGTTGCGCGGCGTCGAATTGTCCGGTCCGGTGCAGTTGGGCGCCCGTATCCGCGCGCCAGGCCGCAATTTCGCGTACCGCGCAGGCATCGCCGCGCGCGGTTTCGATGTCCAGGCACAGGCATTTCGGGCGGAAATCTTTGGCCGGCATAGGAGCGTGCGAGCGCAGGCGGTTCTCGTGCAGCCAATTATTTTACGGGCCCCATGCGGGCCTTTGCGGCGCACGAAAAAATACGGCCTGCGCAGGCGCAGGCCGTATTGTCGGTTTGGGGTGACTGATGGGACTCGAACCCACGACGACCGGAATCACAATCCGGGACTCTACCAGCTGAGCTACAGTCACCGCCGTTGAAGACGGGGCGTGAGCGGCACGCCGAACCGGATTTTACCACCAGCCCTGTGCTTCGGGCCCACACCTGCCGGCGGAGCCCGCCCGACAGGAATCGAACCTGTAACCTACGGCTTAGAAGGCCGTTGCTCTATCCGATTGAGCTACGGGCGGTTCGAAGCACTGACTGCCGGGGCCGTAGTGGTCGGGGTGGAGGGATTCGAACCCCCGACATCTTGCTCCCAAAGCAAGCGCGCTACCGGACTGCGCTACACCCCGGAAAGGCCGGCATTCTAACGGGTTGCCGACGCGCGGTCAAACCCCCGGCGGCGGCATTGCTGCGGGTTCAGGCGGAGTTGATGGCGGCAAACAGATTATCCCAGTCGATTTCGACGTCGGGCAACACGCCCAACGCGAGCCGGCCGGCCAGTTCGTGGTACTGCGGAATGCCGTAGCGGCCGTTCTCCAGCGTATATACGGTAAGCAGGCGATCCACCGGGTGCACCAGCCAGTATTCGCGCACGCCTGCGGCTTCATAGGCGCTGCGCTTCAGGATGTGGTCGTAGCTGGCCGTGGCGGGCGACAGAATTTCCGCCACCCAGTCCGGCGCGCCGCGGCAGCCGCGCTCGTCCAGTTTCGAGCGGTCGCATACGATGAGCAAATCCGGCTGCAGAACCGTGCTGACCAGATCGTCGGCTTCGTTGCGCTTGGGCAGGCGCACGTCGAAGGGTGAAAGGTAAATGCGGCAAGGATGGTTGCGCGACTGGCCGGTAATCTGAAAATGCATTTCGCCTACGAATTCCTGGTGAATGCGTAGCGGCGCATCTATGGCGTAGGCCACGCCGTCTATGAGTTCGTAGCGCTGGTCCTCCGGCCAGCTACAGTACTCGGCATAGGTATGGAACTGAACATCGCGTTTGGGCAGATTCATGGCACGGCGTCCTCCAGACATCCGGGCAAATTATTGCAGATAGCTGGCGCCGGGCGAGAGCCCGCCGGTAGCGACGCACCCGGCGCGGCGAAAAAAAAAGCGGCGCCAGGCGCCGCTTTTTTTGCCGTGCGAGAGCTTGACTGCTCTCGCACTTGTGGATTTAGCGTCAGCCTTGCGCGGCTTCGGCTTTTACCGCCTTCATGGACAGGCGGATGCGGCCCTTTTCGTCGGTTTCCAGCACTTTCACGCGCACGGTCTGGCCTTCCTTGAGGTGGTCGGACACTTTCTCGATGCGCTCGGTGGAAATCTGCGAAATGTGCAGCAAGCCGTCGCGGCCCGGCAGCACGCTCACGATGGCGCCGAAATCCAGCAGGCGCAGCACGGTACCTTCGTAGGTGCGTCCGACTTCGACTTCGGCGGTCAGCGCTTCGATGCGCTTTTTCGCCAGATCGGCGTTTTCCGACTTGACCGACGCGATGGTGATGGTGCCGTCGTCCTCGATGTCGATGACGGTATTGGTTTCTTCGGTCAGCGCGCGGATTACCGCACCGCCCTTGCCTATCACGTCGCGGATTTTTTCCGGATTGATTTTCATCGTGAGCAGGCGCGGCGCGAACGACGACACTTCGCTGCGCGGCGTGGGCGCCGCGGCGTTCATGATTTCCAGAATGTGCATGCGGCCTTCGCGCGCCTGCGCCAGGGCGATCTGCATGATTTCCTTGGTGATGCCCTGGATTTTGATGTCCATCTGCAGGGCCGTGACGCCGCGCTCGGTGCCGGCCACCTTGAAATCCATGTCGCCCAGGTGGTCCTCATCGCCCAGGATGTCGGTCAGCACGGCGAACCGATTGCCTTCCTTGATGAGGCCCATGGCGATGCCGGCCACATGCGCCTTGAGCGGCACACCGGCGTCCATCAACGCGAGCGAACCGCCGCACACGCTGGCCATGGAACTGGAACCGTTGGATTCGGTAATTTCCGACACCACGCGCATGGTGTAGCTAAATTCTTCGGCGCTGGGCAGCACCGCCTGCAGCGCGCGCCGGGCCAGACGGCCGTGGCCGACTTCACGCCGCTTGGGCGCGCCCACGCGGCCGGTTTCGCCGGTCGCATAAGGCGGCATGTTGTAATGCAGCATGAAGCGCTCTTTGTACTCGCCCGCCAGCGCGTCGATAATCTGTTCGTCGCGCCCGGTGCCCAAAGTTGACACCACCAGCGCCTGCGTTTCGCCGCGCGTGAATAGCGCCGAACCGTGGGTGCGCGGCAGCACGCTCTGGCGCACCGTGATCGGGCGCACCGTACGCGTATCGCGCCCGTCTATGCGCGGTTCGCCGGCCAGGATGCGGCCACGCACGATGCGCGCTTCTAGCCCGAACAGCATGTCGTTCAACACATTGCCCTCGGGCGCCGCAACGCCTTCCGGCAGGTTGGTCGTGACCGCGCTGGTCACCTGTTCGTAAATGGCGCCGACACGTTCCGTGCGCGCCTGTTTGCTGGTGATGCGGTAAGCCTCTTCGAGCTGCGGGCCGGCCAGTTCGGCCAGTCGCGCGGCCAGCGCTTCGTCGCGCAGGGGCGCCACCCATTCCCATTCCGGCTTGCCGGCGGCTTCGACCATTTCGTTGATGGCGTCTATGACCGCGCGCAACTGTTCGTGGCCGAACACCACGGCACCCAGCATGATTTCTTCGGACAGTTCCTGCGCTTCCGACTCAACCATGAGTACGGCCGCATCGGTGCCGGCCACGACCAGGTCGAGCTTGCTGGTCTGCAATTGCGTGGCAGTCGGGTTCAGAATGTACTGGCCGTTGTCATAGCCCACGCGGCAGGCGCCGATCGGACCGTTGAACGGTATGCCGGCCACTGCCAGCGCGGCCGAGGCGCCTATCATGGCGGGAATGTCGGCGTCGATTTCCGGATTTAGCGACATGACCGTGCAGACCACCTGCACTTCGTTGTAGAAGCCATCCGGAAACAGCGGGCGGATCGGGCGGTCGATCAGGCGCGACGTCAGCGTTTCCTTCTCGGACGGACGGCCTTCGCGCTTGAAGAAGCCGCCCGGAATGCGCCCGGCGGCGTAGAACTTTTCGATGTAATCGACCGTGAGCGGCAGGAAGTCCTGCCCCGGCTTCACGTTGCGCTGCGCCACCACGGTGGCCAGCACGACCGTATCTTCCATCGTGACGACCACGGCTCCGGTGGCCTGACGGGCGATTTCGCCGGTTTCCAGCGTTACGGTGTGC
>JAEUNN010000305.1 GCA_016791085.1 Rhodocyclaceae bacterium
GCGCTGGATGCGGAGCGGGTTGCGCAATATGCGAACCGGCTGCCGCCCGACGTGGAATCCGGCATCGTCCAGCCGGCCGTGCAGGGCGTGGTCTATAAGGTGTTTTCGCGCTACACCGTGAAGGAAATTTTTTCGCTGAAGCGCCCGGAAATCCAGCAGGCCGTGGAAACCGAACTGAAGGCCAGGCTCGCCGCCGACGGCCTGGTGCTGCGCCAGGTGCTGGTCGGCAAGGTCGATCTGCCGGCCGATTACAAGCGCCGGATGGAAGACATGCTGGGCGAAGAACTGGCCACGCAGAAACTGCAATACACGCTGGAACTGAAAGCCAAACGCGTGCGCGAAACCGAACTGGAAGCCGACGCCGAGCGCGTGCGCCGCGAATCCATGGCCACCGCGCAGGCCAATGAGCAGGTGATCGCCGCCAAGGCGCAGGAAGAGGCCATGAAGCACGTGCTGCCGTTCAAACAGCGGCAGATCGAACAGCGCCAGCTGGAAGCCGAAGCCGACAAGGTCGCGCGCATCAGGAACGCCGAAGCGTCGGCCCAGGCGCGCCGCATCGAAGCCCAGGGCGAAGCCGAAGCGCGGCAGAAACTGGCCGACGCCGAAGCCTATCGCGCCGAGCGGCTGGCCAAGGTAAGCGCCGACCAGATGGAGCGCGAAGGCGCGGCGCTCACGCGCCACCCGCTGCTGGTGGAACGCACGCTGGCGGAAAAACTGTCGGACAAAATTCAGGTCATCGTGGCGCCGCCTGCCACCGACGGCCGCATCATCAGTGCCGCGCTGCTGCACGGCAGCGGCGGCCTGCCGGCCGCCCAGCCGGCCGCGCTGCCGGCGGCCGATCCGGCCGATCTGACGAATGGCCGCGAGGAGCGCTGAACATGGTGCGCAAACTGATTGCCACGCTGCTGGCCGCCCTCGCGCTCGACGGTGCGGCAGCCGCCCCGCGCGGCGACTATCCGCTCGCCATCGTGAATCTGGAACAGACCGCATTGCGCGCCGCGCCGCGCGACGGCGCGCAGCAGCAGGCCCAGCTCGCGGCCGGCGATGTGGTGGAAATTCGCGGCGAGCGTCTGAACTATCTGCAGGTGTACGACCACCGCCGCGAACGCGCCGGCTTTGTACGCGCCGACCGGCTGCACCGCACCGAACTGGCTCCGGCCGAAATGCCGGCGCTGCTGGCCGTGCTGCGGCATTTGCGCGATCAGCCCGGCCAGGAGGCCTTGGGCATCGCCTATGCGGCGGCCTGGCTCAAAGCCGCCGCGCCGGCGCAACTGGCCGGCAGCGACGCGCAACATGCGTTCGAGGCGCTCGGCACGCTGGCGGATCGTCTGGCCGAGCGCGCCACGCGCGGCCAGGCTGCGGGCCGGCCGGGCGAAGCGGCGGCCGCTGCCCAGCTCGAAACGGCGGCCGCACTGGGCGTGGAATTCGCGAGTTTCCAGCGCGGCGATCGCATGCAGATTTGCTATACCGGCGACGCCTGGAAACGCCTGCTGGCCACCGGCGCAAGCGGCGCGCAGCGGGCTGCCGCGGCGCTCGCGCTAAGCCGCGCCGAGTGCAGCGGCGACGACCTGGGTGTGAGCGAGCGCGCGCGCCTGACCGAAGCGCGCGCGAGTTTGCTCGATGGCGTGGATACCGATGAATTGCCGGCGTACTTCAAGAACCGCATCGCGCTGCGCCGCGCCGCCCTATGGAGCAGCGTGGCTTTCGACCGCGCGCGGGCCGCGCAGAGCACAGCCGGCGCGGCGGCCGAACGCGCCTTGGCGGAACTGGCCACGGTGGTCAAAACCGAATTGCCCGACGAAGACCTGCCGGCCTACAACGACGCCGCCATGCGCGTGAATGCCGTGCGCTGGGCCGCCGCCGCGCCGGCCGCCGTGCCCGCCGTGCCCGCCGGGCTTGCCGTCGTTGCGGCGCCGGGGCAGGCGCCCGGCGAAACCTGCGTGACGCTCATCGACGCCGCACGCGGCGCCTCCGCGCCGCTCACGCAACGCTGCACTTTCGGCCTGGTGTGGACCGCGTCGGCGGCTTCCGATCGCAAGGGCAATGCGCTCGCGCTGGCCGTGCAGCCGCTGGATGGCTGGCGCGAACTATGGATATTCCAGGTTCGCGACGGCAAATGGGGCGTGGACGTATTGCCGCCGGCAGCGTCCGGTCCGGAACTGGGTTATGCCGAATTTGCCGGCTGGTCGCCTGACGGCCGCCAGCTTCTGGTCGCGCGCGAAGCGCGCAGCGAAGGCAAATACCGCCGCAGCTTCGAAGTGCTGCGCGCCGACACCCTGACGCCGGAACGCCAGTCGTCCGACCCGTCCAGCCTGGGCGCTTTTCAGCGCTGGCAGGATGCGGCCTGGAAGCGCGCCAGCGTGGCGCTGCGCTGAACTCGCCTCGTGCGCCGTCCGCTACTGACGCGCGGCGGCGCAATAGTCCGGGCGCGTGGCGGTGCCCAAGGCGCCTGCCGAGCGAGGGGCCGGCACCTGCCGGGCAGGCGGAACCCGCCGCGGATCTGCGCAGTGTCGCGGCGGCCTCTTCGTGTCGCTTGCGCAAGTGCCGGGCGCGGCATTTTGCCCCGTCCGCGGCGGGTCCAAGCGCCGTGGCCGGTTCCCGGATTTTCGACGCCGGCTGGCTTGCGGCCGCGCCAACACCGGCAGGGGGCGGATGCAATGAGGGCCCATCGCTGCTTTGCGGCGCGTCGCGGTGCCATGCGTCCGCTAAAGCGGACTGGATGGACTGCGCTTCCGAGGCGGCGGCAGGGCATCGTCGCCCCCCCCGTACGCAGCGCGGCCGTTGCGATGCCGGATACCGGCATGGCGGCCAGGCTTGCACGACCCTTGCGCAACTTATGCCAAGTTGGTCGCGCCCCGTTCGATTCCGGTGCGGCTCATGGAGAAGCCCGTTGCATGGGCCTTTCCGTCCGGTCAGGCGTAAGCGGCAGGTGCCTGCCGCGCGCCATCGATGCGGCTTCCTTCGCGCGCGCGAAATGGTTAAAATCGGGCGTTGATATTCTTGCATTGCCCCCCGCGCGCGCCCATGCCTGCCACCGAACTTGCCGCAAACTGGCTGCAACGTTTCCACGCCGGTCAGGACCTGCCGGACGGACTGGCATTCCGCAAGGCGCTCGAACAGTCCGGGCCGGATTACACGCCGGATAGTTTGCTGCGCATCGACCGCCTGCTGCGTCAGATACGGCGGCAGGCCGAGCCGGAATTCCGCGCTTTTCTGGAACCGGCACCAAACCGCAATTTCCTGTTTCTGCTGTGTTTCTATGTGGGGGGGCTGGTTGCGCGCTACCGCCTGCAAACCGCGCAATGGTATTACCGCGACGAACTCGAAGGCGTGCTGCCGGCCGCCGACATCGCCGCCTTGCCGGCCGATTATGGCTCGTCGCTCGTTTGCACGCTGTGGGAGGGCGGCGAGTGCCGCGCGCACTTCCGGCCGCTCGCCGCGCTGGTCGAGCTGTTGTTCGGTCACCCGGGCGCGCCCAATCTGCTGCAAACGATGGATGGGCTCATGCAGCGCTGCGTGCAGGCGCCCGGTCTGGAATGCCCGCCGCCATCGGCCCGGGCAGCGGCACCCAAGCCCGACCAGGTGCTGGCCAGCGCGCTATACCGCTTGGGCGCGCTGGCCGGTGCACAGCTGGCGTCGGCCTGCCGCCGCGCCTTGCAGCAGGGGGCGCCGGTCGAACCGCTGTTGCGTCATGCCGCGGCCAGCCCCGCGCTCGCCGCCCAGGGCGTCACGGCGGATGGCGACGATGCGCTCGTGGATGCCTGGCGCGCCACTCAGGGGCAGGGCGCCGAACAACAGGGCGGCAGCGTGCTCAGCTATGTCACCAGCCTGAATTTGCCGCGCTTTCGCTCGACGGCGCTGGCGCTCGAGGCGTGCTGGCTCTACCCGTCCGTGCGCGTGCTGGTGAGCGTTCCGTACCGGGCCGAAAGCCAGCCCGGCGGCTTTGCGCTGCACCGGCCGCGCGTGCTCGAATTCAGTTGCCGGCGCGAACTGCTGCCGCAGTTCGAAGCCGGATTTTTTGCCGGCATGGATAGCGTCAAGCCGCCCGGCTTGTGGGCGGAATGTTTCGTAGACGAAAACCACCCGGACAATATTGCGCTGCGCATGGCCGAGCAGGCCGCCGTACAGGGCTGGGCGCCGGCCACGGCGCTTGCGGTTGGCGCGCCGACCGTGCCTGCCGCGGACACCGAAAATGCTGCCCAGACCGCGGCCGCGGTGGCCGCCGCACCGGCCGCCCGCGCCGCGACGCCTGCACCGGCGCAGGCCACGCCCAAGGACCCGCTGGCCGCCGTCAGACTGGACGACATCGACATCGCCGGCCTGAGCGCCGCGCTACCGCCGGCCGATTTCGCCTATCCCAAAATGCGCATGCCCGAATGGATACCCAAAGATCCGCTGCTGGCGGTGTTCGACGCCATGCCGGCCTTGCTGCGCAGCGGGCGCGTGCTGTGGGGATATGTCGTGCAGGCCGAAGCCGTGCTGTACAAGGCCGGCGAGCAGGGCGCGACCGGCGAGGTCGTGTACGACCCGAGCGGCCGTACGCCGCCGGCGCAGTTGCAGGAGCACGCCGGCAAGGTGGCCGCGCTGCGCAAGGAACTCGATCCGCGCCGCGCGGCCGCGCAGAACGGGCCGCCTTTGCTCAGCGTGGCAGCCGGCGAACTTGACGAAGCGCCGCGCATCATGGGCCTGGCGGTGCCCGAGAACATATCTTCGCTGGGTCTGGTGCTAAGTTCGGTGTATTTCGAGCGCCGCCATCTGCCCGGCGGCAAGCTGGCCGGCAGTCTGGTGCCGCTCCTGGCAAGCGACCGCCATCCGGGCTGCGTGATGCTGCTGCCGTCGCGCTGGTGGCCCGATGCGCTGCTCGACCTGTGGCGCGGCCCGCAACGCGCCGAGGCGCGAAAAGCCTGGGAAACGTCGTGGACCACGCTGGCCCGCGCGGCTGCCGAAGCCGACGAAGCCGCCCGGGCCGAACGTAAAAATGCCATCGCGGCCTATGCCGCGGACGGCGTGCACGACGACCACATCGCCATCATGACGGCTACCGGCCACCCCGGCTTCACGCCCAACTGCAAGCCGCGGCCGCGCGAATGGGAATGGGGGCTGGACCTGGAATTACGTGGCCTGGCCAGGTTGCATCTGGTGGCGCTGGAGCGCCTGCGCGCGCGCGGCCAGGCCGCGGATTGGGGCGAAGGCCGGCG
>JAEUNN010000376.1 GCA_016791085.1 Rhodocyclaceae bacterium
ATTCACGACCGGCTTCGATTACCTGATTTACGATCCGGCGCTTAATCTGTTTTACGGCCTGGGCGGCAGTTTCGATCTATTGACCGGCGCCAGCGCCTTCCTGAACGCCATGACGCAACAACTGATCGCAGCCGAACCGGCCCTGTTCGGCATAGAAATTCGCCCCGACGCGGATTTTTACGCCCTGAGCGGCGCATTCACGGAAAACGCCGCATCGGCATTCGAGAACGGCCTCGGCGCCCGCTCGCTGATTCCCTTACCCAATGCCCTGGCGCTGTGCCTGCTCGGTCTGGCGTTGATGCGCGCCGCGCCGGCGCGCCGCGTGGCCGGGCGGTGAGCTTGCGAACCCCGGCATTATCCGGGCGCGCGCGGCGCCGGCTCCAGACTGGGGGTGCGGGCGTCTCGCCCGCATGCAGTTCAGATTCGGACGTGTCGCCAGCGTGATGTGCGCTTTGCGCGGGCGGGACGCCCGCGCCCCCAGCGCCCGCGGGCGGACCGTGCGGCAAGGACGCCGGCGCGCCAGCCCGTAGCCCGTAGGGCGGATAAGCCGAAGGCGCAATCCGCCGTATGCTGAGCTTGGTCGGCTATCCACGCAGGGTGGGGCATGAACCGCCGCATACGGCGGAATGCGCTGCGCTTTTCCGCCCTACGCGGACTGCGAGGGCTGCGAGGACTGCGAGGGCTTGGGGGTGCGGGCGTCTCGCCCGCATGCAGTTCAGATTGGCATTATTCGCGGCGAGGATTAGGGCCAACGCGGGCTTTTCGCGGGCGGGACGCCCGCGCCCCCAGCGCCCGCGGGGCGGATAAGCCGAAGGCACAATCCGCCGTATGCTGAGCTTGGTCGGCTATCCACGCAGGGTGGGGCAGGAACCGCCGCATACGGCGGAATGCGCTGCGCTTTTCCGCCCTACGCAGGCAGCGGCCCGGCCGCGCGCAAGGCGCTCAGTTTGGGTAGGGTGCAATCCCCGCCAGGGAATTGCACCGGGAGCATCGCGGCATGCGGCGTAATTCCCTGCGCGGATAACGCCCTGCGCGGGCTTGCGAACCC
>JAEUNN010000449.1 GCA_016791085.1 Rhodocyclaceae bacterium
GCGCGCCATGGAGCGCCAGCGCGAGCAAGCCCGCGCGGCGTCCAAATTCCGCATGGGTGGGGCGCTGGAATATTCCGGCCCGCCCACGGAATTTCGCGGCTACGACGCGCTGGACGAGGCCGGCAGCGTGGTCGCGCTATACCTGGACGGCAGCGCGGTCGAGGTGTTGCGGCCCGGCCAGCACGGCATAGTGGTGCTGGACCGCACGCCGTTCTACGCCGAATCGGGCGGTCAGGTCGGCGACCGCGGCGAACTGGTCTGCCAGGAAGGAGCCTGCCTGACGCTGTTTTCGGTCGCCGATACACAAAAAATCCAGGCCAATGTGCATGGCCATCACGGCGAACTGAAAAGTGGCGAACTCAAATTGGGCGATCGCGTACAGGCGCGCGTGGATCGCGTCGCGCGCGCGCGCACCATGCGCAACCACTCGGCCACCCACATCATGCACAAGGCCTTGCGTGAAGTGCTGGGCGGGCACGTGCAGCAGAAAGGTTCGCTGGTTGATCCGGAACGCACGCGCTTCGATTTCGCCCACGACAAGCCCATGAGCGAAGCGGAAATCGCCGCCGTGGAGCAGACGGTGAATGCCGAAATTCTGCTCAATTCATCCACGCGCGCGCGCCTCATGGCGCTGGACGATGCGCGCCACACCGGCGCCATGATGCTGTTCGGCGAGAAATACGGCGATACCGTGCGCGTCCTGGACATAGGTAGTTCCGTCGAACTGTGCGGCGGCACGCACGTTGCACGCACCGGCGACATCGGGCTGTTCAAAATCGTGGCCGAGAGCGGGGTTGCGGCCGGGGTGCGGCGTGTCGAAGCCGTCACCGGCGAAGGTGCGCTCGACTACGTGCAGCAGCGCGAAGCCGATCTGGCCCGCGTGGCCGGCGAACTGAAGGCCGCGCCGGCCGAAGCGGCGACGCGCGCGGCACAAATCATCGAGCACGTGAAGCAGCTCGAAAAGGAAGTGGCGCGCCTCAAAGCCAAACTGGCGGCGTCGCAGGGCGACGATCTGGCTGCGCGCGCGAGCGAAGTGGGCGGCGCAAAAGTGCTGGCCGCGACGCTCGATGGTGCCGACGCCAAGGCGCTGCGCGAAACGCTGGACAAGCTCAAGGACAAGCTTAAAAGCGCGGCGCTGGTGCTGGCCGCGGTGGGCGACGGCAAGGTCAGTCTGATCGCCGGCGTCACGCCGGACCTCACGGCCAGAATCAAGGCCGGCGACCTGGTCAATTTCGTCGCGCGCCAGGTCGGCGGCAAAGGCGGCGGGCGGCCCGACATGGCGCAGGCGGGCGGCACCGAACCGCACAATCTGCCTGCCGCGCTGGCGTCGGTGGCGGGGTATGTGGCGGAGAAACTGGCATGAAGGCGGCTGTGCTGGCATTCGGCCTTACCCTGATCGCCGCGCCGGCCTGGGCCGAAGCGGGGGGCGTGCTGGAAGCGACCACCAGCGACGGGCAAAAGGTGCGGCTGTTGCCCAATGGCCGCTGGGAATTCCTGGACGTGGCGAAACAGGCCGAAGCCAAAAAGATTGCCGACACCTACCCGGAAAACCGCTCCCCGGAAGCGCAGGGCCGGCTGTTTGGCGTGGGCCGGGTGGTCGAGCCGGGCGACAAGGACTATAACCGCGGCTCGCTCAATCCGAAAATGCGCTGAGCGCGCCGCCACCAGGCTGAGGCATCCATGAGCAGCAAGAACAAGGCGGTAAAACTGCGTCCGGAGGTAAATCTGGCTGCGCTGAATGCACGCGGTCAGGGCTTTTTGCCGGGCCTGCTGGGCGTGGAAATCACCGCCTGCGAAGAGGGGCTGCTGCGCTCGCGCATGCGCGTGGAGCCGCATCACATGGCGCCCAACGGCTACCTGCATGCGGCTTCGGTGATCGCCCTGGCCGATACCACCGCCGGCTTCGGCACCATCGCGCATCTGCCGCAAGGCGCGCAGTCGTTTACGACCATAGAGCTCAAAACCAACTTTCTATCCAGCACGCGCGAAGGCATCGTGGTGTGCGTGGCCAGCCTGGAGCACGGCGGGCGCAATACCCAGATTTGGGACGCCGTGGTGAGCGCGCTCGAAGCCGACGGCAGCGAGCGGCGCATGGCGATGTTTCGCTGCACGCAAATGATTTTGTGGCCGCGCGCCTGAAGGCAGCCCGGCCGCGGGGTTCAGTCGCGCGGTATGCCCAGTTCGGCGGCCCAGGCCATGGCCTGGGCGCAAGCCAGTGCCAGCCGGGTATCGTCTATGCCTATCTGCCGGCATAGTTTGGCGCTGCCGGCCGCGTCCGCCAGCTCTACACTTTCGGCAAGCCGCAGCAAGTTGCCCAGCAGGCCCGCATGGTCATTCAGGGCCGCATTGATGTGTGCCGGCAGGGGCAGGGCGGCGAGTATTTCCGCCATGGGTTTTTGCAGCAAGGCCGGCATCATGGACAGTATGCCGGTCAGGAAGGCGTGGTCGGCCAGATCCTGGCCGCCTCCGCGTACCTGAGCCGCCACCAGTTCCATGCCGCGCGCGCGCGTTGCGGCCAGCATGAGCAGCGGGCTCGGGAAGCCCGCGTCACGGCCGGTTTGCGCGTAAAGCAGCAATTGCAGCCAGCGCTGCAATTGGCGCTGCCCGAGCACCGTGAGCGCCTGGCGCAAGGAACTTACCGGAAGGCGCAGACCGCAGGCGACCGAATTGGTAAGCCGCATGAGGTTCATGAGCAGCGCCGGTTCCTGTTTGAACAGCGGCTCCAGTTGTTTGGCGTCGGCGTCCTGCAGCACCAGTCCCAGCAGCCGCAGCAGCGTGGTTTGCGAGGAATTCAGCGTGCGCGTCGCCAGCACCGCCGGGCGTGCAAAAAAATAGCCCTGGAACAGATCGAAACCCAGGTTGGCGCAATGCGTGGCCTGTTCTTCGCTATCCACCTTTTCGGCCAGCAGTCGCACGCCGCGGGGCCGCAGTTCGCGCGCCAGCCGTGCCAGCCTGTCGGCCGGCATG
>JAEUNN010000452.1 GCA_016791085.1 Rhodocyclaceae bacterium
TTCGAACCGCATGGAAGAGGTGCTGGCCAAGGCCAAGCTGGTGGCGGATGTCGATGCGCCGGTGCTCATCGTCGGCGACAGCGGCACCGGCAAGGAAATGCTGGCGCGCGCCATACATCGCGCCGGCCGGCGCGCGCGCGGCCCCTTCGTGGCGATCAACTGCGGTGCGATACCGGAAAATCTGCTCGAATCGGAACTGTTCGGCTACACCCGCGGCGCGTTCACGGGTGCCAACCGCGACCATGCCGGACTCATCGTGGCCGCCAACGGTGGAACTTTGTTCCTCGACGAAATTGGCGACATGCCCTTGCCGCTGCAGGTGAAATTGCTGCGCGTGCTGCAGGAACGCGAAGTGCGGCCGCTGGGTTCGACCGAAGCGCGCAGTTTCGACGTGCGCATCCTGTCCGCGACCCACCGCGATCTGGAAGCGCGCATGGCCGAAGGCCTGTTCCGCGAAGATTTGTATTACCGGCTCAAGGTCGTGACGCTGGAACTGCCCGAACTGGCGCAAAGACGCGAGGATGTGCCGCTCCTGGCGCGCCACTTTCTCGCCAAGGTGGCCGCGCAATACGGCAAGGACGTGCGCGGATTTGCCCCGGAAGCGCTGGAACTGCTGGCGCAGGCGGCATGGCCGGGCAATGTGCGCCAGCTCTACAACGTGGTGGAACAGGCGGTCGCGCTATCGACGGCGCAGATCGTGCCCCCTGCGCTGGTCGAACAGGCCATACGCAAGGCCGAATCGGCCATTACTTCGTTCGAGGATGCGCGCAATTCTTTCGAGCGCGAATACCTCGCGCAACTGCTCAAACTGACCGGCGGCAACGTCAGCCAGGCCGCGCGGCTGGCCAAACGCAACCGCACCGAGTTCTACAAACTGCTGGGCCGCCACAAGCTGGAGCCCGCGCAATTCAAGCCCGGCGACGAGAACTAGCGCGGTCCGGAGCGTTCCGGCTGTCGCGTCGCGGCGACAAATTAATTCCAAATTTATCAAATGCTTGCACGCAAGCTTCCGGGCATGTCGGGGAGCGGCGACAGGGTTTTTCGCGCCGGTTTCTGACTTGTCCGTGCAAGTAATTGATTCATATTGGAATTCTGTGCTGGCACGGCGCGTGCTATCGAGGATGGTGAGCGGTTTGACGCCCTGTGCGCGCCAGCGGGCGGGGCCACAAACCGAGGCGCACCCAGTGCGCCGGAAAGAATGTCCGGGGACGGGGAAAAGGACTGCATCCCAACCCTCCCATCCCACTGCCGGGGGTGTAGTCGTAATACGCCACTCCTCGTCTCCGGACAACCTTTTCTGGACAGGGGTGCACAGACATCAGGGCGGAGCCGTACCATGGACCATAGCCTTCAACCAAAACGCGGAATACTTTATCCCCTGCTCGTAGCGGCCGCGGTGACCGTCATTCTGTTGAGCGCCCTCGGGATCGCGGCGTTGATCGGTATCCTCCCGCTTGCCCACTCGGAACCGACGCGGCCTTACGCCCCGCTGGTGCCGCCTGCCCTGGGGGTACCGGGAGCCGCGCAAAATCCCGGCGCGGGCATGCCGACCGCCGGCTCTGCGCCGCGCGCTGAACTGCCGCACGAGCATAGTGCGCCAATGCGCCTGCTGGCCTCGCCTTGCGGCCAATGCGGCACGGTGGAATCGGTCGTGTCCTACGCCACCGCCCGCGGGCAAGCGGGCGCTGCCGGCATCGCGGCGGGCGGCCTGGCCGCCACATCCGCGCGCGCATTCCCGGCTGATCGCAGCGACAACAGCTACCTGCGCAAACCCACGCGCTACCGGGTCGTGGTGCGCATGGACGATCGCAGCACCTTGCGTACGTTCTATCTGAATGCGCCCGACTGGCGCACCGGCGAGCGCGTCCAGGTGACTGACCGGGGCCGCCTGGAACTGCTCAGGGTTTGATCCTGCATCGGCGCCGCCGGCAGGCATTGCGCACAGTTCAGGCGCGCAACGCAAGCACAAACAGGCTGGTCAGACGGGTTTCGCCACGCGCGAAAAAATCTGCGGCCGGGTTGGGTTCCACAGATTGCGTGAATTCGGCGCGCAAGCCGAAGCCGGCCAGCCAGTCCAGCGCCGCAGCGGCACTTTCCCAGGCGATGAAATGGCTCTCTATCAGGGGGCCGAGCGGCATTTGCAGCAGCAGCATGGCATGCGCCGGGGCGGCATCGAGGGTGGCCTGCAAATAGGCGGCGGGTTGGCGCGCATGTTCGATCGCGTCCTGCAGCACATAACAGTCATAGGGGCCGACCGCCACGCCCTCATCCATGTCGTGGCGCGCGAAATCTATGCAGTCGGCGCGGCCCCGGGCCCAAAAATCCACCACGGCGCGGCCCACACTGAGGGCCGAATCGAATTTGTCGTACAGCACGGCGCGCCGTCCGGGCGCGGCCAGCACGTAATCGCGCACATAGCGCAGGGGCGCGCCGAATCCTATGTCGGCGATGCTGGCCGGT
>JAEUNN010000453.1 GCA_016791085.1 Rhodocyclaceae bacterium
GGCACCGCCATGCCCGCGCGCAGGCCCAGTTCGCGCGCCATGGGCGCGCGCGGGAAATTGCTGTCATTGCTTACGTCGTCTATCCAGGCCGGTTCGCGCAGTTTCCAGGCGCGCCCGGGCAGGCCGATGCCGGGCTCGAAAGTGAACGTTTTGCTGTAGTCGCGGAAACGCAGCAGCGCCGGCTCGACGGCGTGCCAGGCATTGGACAATTCCAGCCGGCTGCCGTCGGGTGCCGGAACCCAGGCCTGGGCGAAGTGCCAGCGCGTGGCTTCGCACACCATGCGCATGGCGGTGGTAAGGGCGTCGTCCAGGTTTTCCGCCGTGCTGACCGCGACGGTAAGCGACTGCAGCAGGCGAATTTCTTCGGTGTGACGCAACAGCTCCCGCTCGCGTCGCGCCAGCACATCGGCCATGCTGTCGAACGCCATGGCGAGCTGGTTGATTTCGCCCGGCGCCGGTGCCACGCCGCTGCGCGCATCGAGATCTCCGGCCGCCACCTTGTGCATGGCCCGGAGCAGGGCGCGCACCGGCTTCAGCACGAATAGCTGCGAACCTATCCAGGCGAGGCCGAAAGTCACCACGCCGATCAGCGCCAGCGCCAGCAGCGCGAGCTGGTGCGCGCGCTCCAGCGGGGCGTACAGCATGCCGGTAGGCAAACCCACCGCGAGCACGCCTATCGCGCGTTCGCGCGCCACGAGCGGCATGTAGGCATACAGGCGCATTACGCCGTCCGTACCATTTGCCTCCAATATGCCGCCGGACGGTTCCTGTGGCAGTTGTGCCGTCAGCGGGGGCGCAGGCAGCGGCCGGCCGCTCAGTGTGTCGTCGCGGCTGTCGGACAGCACGACGCCTTGCGGGTCCAGCAGCAGCAATTCGGCGCCTTCGGGCAACTTGAGGCTGCGCGTGAAGTGATCCAGCCAGGCCAGATTCAACGCGGCGATGGCGACCGCCTGCGGCGTGCCGAACGCATCGCGCACCGGCATCGCGAAATTGATGGCCGGCTTGCCGGTGATGCGCTCCAGCTGGTAGGCGCTGATCGAAAAATCGCCGGATTCCAGCACGCGCCGGAAATAGCCGCGATCGGCCAGATTCGTGCCGGGCGGCACCGGCGCGGAACTGCAGGCGACGCGGCCGTCCGGCGCCGCCACGGCGAGCAGCGCGATGTGCGGACTGGACGCCTGCCGCCCGGCCAGAAAACGCGTGCACGCAGCGCTGTCGCCGGATTGGATTTGCGGCATTTCGGCCAGCAACTGCAAGGTCTGGCGTATGCCTTCGACCACTTCCGCGTGCTGCTGGGCGATGGATTCAAGGTTGCGCTGCGCCTCGGCGCGTGCCTGGCCGGTAACCAGCGTGCGCTGTTCCGCCAGTTCCCAGAACAGGAACAGGATGCAGGGCAGCAGCGCGCCCAGCACCAGCACCAGCAGGCGCACGCGCAAACTGGTCAGAGACAATTTGATTTTCATGCGCCGTTTCCCTGTGGCCGGCGCGTCCGTCGAGCAGAGCGGGGCA
>JAEUNN010001176.1 GCA_016791085.1 Rhodocyclaceae bacterium
CCACCTTGAGCGGCTTGGGCGCGGCGGCGCCGGCCGGGCCGGCCGCCAGCGCGAGCAGCGCCGCAGCACCGACGGCGAGCAGCAGCCTGGTCCAGGATGTTTGCGTGCCAGCACGCCGCGTCGATTCAGATAGCATTTTCATGTTGTGTCGCCTCCGTTTGCCTGGGGTTAAATTGCGCCGGGCGTATTGCCTGCGCACTGCGCTGCTGCCTGGGACCACATCGACCCATTTGGATCAGGTCCTGTCCTTTATCCATTTTGCGATGGCGGGCGCGAGAATTTTCTGCGCCTTGCCGCCCACGAAGGTGCCGATATGGCCACCAGGCACCGCCAGTTCGCTGTAATCGGAGGTGCCGAACTTGCCGTCCAGGCCGCGGCTGCACGCGGTGGGTATGATCACGTCGCCCTCGGCATATACGTTGAGCACCGGCATGTCTATGCAGGCCAGGTCCACGCGCCGTCCATCCAGTTCGAGCCGGCTCTGTATGAGCTTGTTGTCCTGGTACAAGTCCTTGAACCACTGGCGCATGACTTCGCCCGGATGGCCAGGCCGGTCGGCGATCCAGCGCTCCATGCGCAAAAAATTGAGCAGCTTGGCTTCGTCGTTCAGGATGTGAATCAGATCGGTGGTGTATTTGGTCATGTTCGACACCGGATTCATCATCAGGAACGCGAATCCCACCAGGGCGCCCGGGGCCATGCCCAGCGTGTCCACCAGCAGATCGACGTCTTCCGGGGCTAGCGCGCGGGCCCACAGATTCATGTAGCCGGCGCCGTGCTCCTGCTGCCCCTTGTCGCCGTGAAAATCCAGCGGACTGACGGTGAGCACGAGGTTTTTCACCTTGTCCGGAAACAGCGCGGCGTAACAGGTCGTGAACACCCCGCCCTGGCAGATGCCGAGGACATTGACCTTGTCCACGCCGTGGCGTGCGCGGATGACATCGACGCAGTCATCCAGATAGCCCGACACATAGTCGTCTATCGTGAGCCAGCGTTGCGCGCGCTCAGGATGGCCCCAATCGACCATGTACAGGTCCAGGCCCTCGCCCAGCAG
>JAEUNN010000500.1 GCA_016791085.1 Rhodocyclaceae bacterium
TACGCGGACGATTTTGTCGAGTCCACCACCAAGGTCATCGTGATCGCGGTCGCCACGCACCGCGCCTGACATTTGCGCATCTAAGCGATCTGCCGCAATGAAGCGATTCGTCAACTGGCTGCATGGCAAACTGCTTGGGCGCCTCGACACACTCAGCGGGCGCATGGAACAAGGCCCGACGCAACGCACCGGGGATACCCGCGTCGGCTTTTTACGCGACGCCATTGATGCGGGCGACATGGCAGCCGCCGCGGACCTGCAGGCCGTACTCGCCCACAGTTGTGGTCGGGACCCGGAGTTCGCGTACCTTTGCGCGCGCCTTGCATTCGATCAGCAGCGGCTTGCCGAATGCATCCAACATGTTGAGCGCGCACTAGTCCTGGATGCGGCAAACCCCGATGCCCTCGCCCTGCTCGCCGCAGCGCGTTTCGGCCTGGGCGACCTGGATGGTGCGCTGACGGCAGCTGAACGCGCCGAGCATTTCGCCCCAGGCAACCCGCAAATGCTGTCGCTGGCCGGGGTAATACTTTGCCACCGGGGCGAACTGGAGCGCGCGCAAAAACTGCTCGACGCAGCATTCGCACTTAATCCGCAGGATGCGATGACCGTGCGCAATCTTGCGATCCTGCACTTCCGCGCCGAGCGCTGGCAGGACGCGCTGCAAAATTTCAGGAAACTGAGCGAACTGCAGCCGGGTTCTGCGTATGCGTTGGTTTACTCCGCAAAGTGCCTTCTGCGCCTGGGCTGTGAGCCCGAGGCGTGGCAGGCCTTCGATCAGGCACTGAGCGTGCAGGACACGGAGTTTTCGCCCCTTCACGATTACCTCGCCGCGCTATTCAACTATGGGCGCCTCGACGCGGCGCGCGAGCAGGCCTTGGCGGCGCTCGCCGCCCAACCCGAGGACACATTGGTACAACTCCAACTTGCGAATATCGCACTGATCACCGAGGGATCGCGTCCAAACCACTGGCATAGGTACGAGGCGCGCTTGGATCTACCCAATCTGGCACCAGGCTTCGCGCGGGAAAAACTATGGCGCGGACCGCCCGAACGCCCGCGGCACCTCGTCGTGCGCGCGGAACAAGGCTTGGGTGATAGTTTCCTGTTTTGCCGTTACCTTCCAGACCTGCGGCGTGCCTGCGACGCGCTCACTTTTGCCGTGCCGCCGACCTTATACGAATTGATGCGGCACAGCGCCATTCAATTTGAATGGGACGCCACACTGTGCCAACTGGATGACGCGGGGTCAATCACGGCCATTCCGGCAGCACGGGAAATCCTGCTTATGTCTGCCGTCGCCACACTGAACACCGAGGTCGGCCCGAATCGGGCGCCCTACCTTGCACCAGACCCGCAGCGAAAGGCGCAATGGGCCGATAGACTTGGCCCGCGCACACGCGGACGGCTACGCGTTGGTTTGGTGTGGGCAGGCAATCCGAACCGGGCCGAAGACGCCGAACGTTCCATCGCACCCCAGCACTTTTCGAGCTTCGGCACACTCGACCATGTTGAGTTCTTCAGCCTGCAGAAAGACTGCCTGCCCAAATACACTGCGCAGGCCATGCCCTTCGCGATGCGCGACCTTGCACCTGCCATCGCCGATTTCGCCGACACGGCGGCGGCGATGTGCGAGATGGACCTGATACTTTCCATCGACACCGCGGCGGCCCATCTTGCCGGGGCGTTGGGCCTACCGTGCTGGGTGTTGCTGTCGAAAATCCCCGACTGGCGCTGGCAAATGGGCTCCATTGACCAGCCCTGGTATGGCGGGCACCGCAGCTTCCGCGTCGCGAGACAGTTTGCCTGGACTGAGCTGCTTGCTGATGTCGCTGAAGAACTGCGCGCCCTTGTTGGGCACCAGATGTCCGAGCCAGCCCAGTGACCCGGTAAGTGTGGACCCATAAAGGCGCTGGCGGTACATGACGGTATTGCCCTTCGCCACGCCTTGCGCGTTCAGCATGAGCCGCGCACGTGGCAAAGAAGTTGGGCCGTGTTTTTTGCCAACGGCCACCCCATGCTCATTCACCATACGAGGCGCCCGTCAACCCAGAATCTGGGCAACAGCATCTGCGTCGAAGCAAAGGTGGCATCGGCGCGCGCTTTGAGTTGCGGCATGAAGTGTGCCGCAAATACGCTGAGCCACACGACAGCCCCAAGAACTACCAAAACGGCAATTGGCCGCAAGCGGGTACCCAGGTCAGTACGGGGTGCAGAGGCGTGGGGATGTTCAATCTGGCACAAACCCGCGGCCCAACCGGCAAGCGCAAAAAACATGAATTCGCTGACCGGAACCACAAAAATCCCGTCGACCAGCGACTGCGTCAATGCGCCTGCCAGGCTGGCGGCCAGACCCGCAAGTACCAACCCGCGCACGCTTGCGTCCAAATCACCTTCGGCACGCATCGCGAACCACAGTCGACGCCCCCCAAGCCACAACAGGGCCAGCAGCGCAACCAGCACCGGCGCGCCCCATTCCGCACCGAACTGCAT
>JAEUNN010001178.1 GCA_016791085.1 Rhodocyclaceae bacterium
GCGGTTTTGATCACGTCCAGGTTGTGTTCTATGACCACCACCGTGTTGCCGTGGTCGCGCAGGCGCATGAGCACGCCCAGCAGCAGTTCTATGTCGTGGAAATGCAGACCGGTGGTCGGTTCGTCCAGGATGTACAGGGTGCGCCCGGTGTCGCGTTTGGATAGTTCCAGCGCCAGTTTCACGCGCTGCGCTTCGCCGCCGGACAGGGTGGTGGCGCTCTGGCCCAGGCGTATGTAGGCAAGGCCCACTTCCGACAAGGTTTCCAGCTTGCGCGCGACGGCCGGCACGGGCTCGAAAAACGCCAGGGCTTCTTCCACCGTCATGCCCAGCACCTCGTGGATGTTCTTGCCGCGGTAGCGTATTTCCAGCGTTTCGCGGTTGTAGCGCTTGCCGTGGCATACGTCGCAGGGCACGAACACGTCGGGCAGAAAATGCATTTCCACCTTGACCATGCCGTCGCCCTGACAGGCTTCGCAGCGGCCGCCTTTCACGTTGAACGAAAAGCGCCCAGGCCCGTAGCCGCGCGTGCGCGCTTCCGGCACGCCGGCGAACAAATCGCGGATGGGCGTGAGCAATCCGGTATAGGTGGCCGGGTTGGAGCGCGGCGTGCGGCCTATGGGCGACTGGTCGACATTGATCACCTTGTCGAAAAATTCCAGGCCTTCGATGCCCTCGTGCGCCGCCGGCACCAGCGCGGAGCCGTACAGGTGGTGGGCCGCGGCGGCGTACAGGGTGTCGTTGATGAGGGTCGATTTGCCGGAGCCGGATACCCCCGTCACGCAGCTGAATAGGCCCACCGGAAGGTCCAGTTCGGCCGCCTTGAGGTTGTTGCCGCGCGCGCCCGCGACGCGCACGCGGCGCGCCGGATCGGGCGCGCGGCGCGTTGCCGGCACGGCGATGGCCTTGCGTCCGGACAGGTAGGCGCCGGTCAGCGATGCCGGATCGGCCGCCACTTCGGCCGGCGTGCCTTCGGCCACGATCTGCCCGCCGTGTTCGCCGGCACCCGGGCCCATGTCCACCACGTGGTCGGCGCTTTCTATGGCTTCTTCGTCGTGTTCCACCACGATCACGGTATTGCCCAGGTCGCGCAGGCCGCGCAGCGTGGCGAGCAGGCGCGAATTGTCGCGCTGGTGCAGGCCTATCGAAGGTTCGTCCAGCACGTACATGACGCCCGTGAGGCCGGAACCTATCTGGCTCGCCAGGCGTATGCGCTGCGCCTCGCCGCCCGACAGGGTGTCGGCGGAGCGGTCCAGGGTCAGGTAATCGAGCCCGACGTTGATCAGAAAATCCAGCCGCGCGGCAATTTCGCGCACGACTTTTTCGGCCACCTGGCCGCGCTGACCGGGCAATTGCAGCTGCGCGAAAAAATCCCGGCAATGTGCGAGCGGCAGCGCATTGGCCTGGGAGATGGTGTAGTCGCCTATGCGCACGTGGCGCGCCTCGCGCCGCAGGCGCGTGCCTTCGCACTCGGGGCAGGGGCAGGTGCTCTGGTATTTGGCCAGTTCTTCGCGCACCACGGACGAGTCGGTTTCTTTGTAGCGCCGCTCCAGGTTGGGGATGATGCCTTCGAAAGCGTGCTCGCGCAGCGTGGTGCGGCCATTTTCCTGCAGGTAGCGGAACGGCAGCTTTTCGCGCCCGGAGCCGTACAGCACGCGCTCGCGCACGCCCGCGTCGAGGCTTTCGAACGGCGCTTCGAGGTCGAACGCATAGTGCGCCGCGAGGCTGGACAGCATCTGGAAATAGAACTGGTTGCGCTTGTCCCAGCCGCGTATGGCGCCGCTCGCGAGCGACATGTGGGGGTAGGCCACCACCCGCGCCGGGTCGAAAAAGGTGATGCTGCCGAGGCCGTCGCAGCGCGTGCAGGCGCCGGCCGGGTTGTTGAAACTGAACAGGCGCGGCTCCAGTTCGGGCAGGCTGAACGAGCACTGCGGGCAGGCGAAGCGGGCGGAAAAATGGTGTTCCGCGCCGCTGTCGATTTCCACCGCCATGGCGCGGCCTTCGGCATGGGCCAGCGCGGTTTCGAAAGATTCGGCGAGGCGCTGGCGCGCGTCGGGGCGCACGCGCAGGCGGTCCACCACCACGTCCACCGAATGTTTGCGGCTTTTGTCGAGTTTGGGCAGGGCGTCGATTTCATGCACCGTGCCGTCCACGCGCAGGCGTATGAAGCCCTGCGCGCGCAGTTCCACGATCAGTTCCGCCTGTTCGCCCTTGCGCTCGGATACCACCGGCGCCAGCACCATGAGCTTGGTTTCTTCCGGCAGCCGCAATACGTGATCCACCATTTGCGACACGGTTTGTGCGGCCAGCGGCACGCCGTGGTCGGGGCAGTGCGGCAGGCCGGCGCGCGCATAGAGCAGGCGCAGGTAGTCGTGGATTTCGGTAACCGTGCCCACCGTGGAGCGCGGGTTGTGGCTGGCCGCCTTCTGTTCTATGGATATTGCCGGCGACAGACCTTCGATCAGGTCCACGTCGGGCTTTTCCATGAGCTGCAGGAATTGCCGCGCATAGGCCGACAGCGACTCCACGTAGCGGCGCTGGCCTTCGGCGTACAGCGTGTCGAATGCCAGCGAACTTTTGCCCGAGCCGGATAGCCCGGTAATCACGGTGAGCCGGTTTTTCGGCAGGTCGAGGCTAATGTTTTTCAGGTTGTGCGTGCGCGCACCGCGAATTTTGAGGCTGTCCATGCGTGGGCTCGGGGGGCCGGGAACAGGCAGGGACTGCATGGCACCCGGCCGGTGTCAGGCAACCTGCTAATATAGACGGTCCGCAATTTATCCGTCCAGCCGTTTTCGATGTCCGTTCCCGAGTCCGAGCGCATGAGCCCGGCGGAAAAGCGCGCCGGCAGCGCGCTGGCCGCGATTTTTTCGCTGCGCATGCTGGGGCTGTTCATTATCCTGCCGGTGTTCGCGGTGCATGCGCGCACCATACCCGGCGGCGACAGCGCCACGCTGATAGGCGTCGCGCTGGGTGCCTACGGCGCCACGCAGGCGCTGCTGCAACTGGCGTTCGGCGCCGCCTCCGACCGCTACGGGCGCAAGCCGGTAATCTGCCTGGGCCTGGTGTTGTTCGCGCTGGGCAGCGTGGTGGCGGCGTTCGCGCCGAATATCTGGGTCACCATCGCCGGCCGCTGCCTGCAGGGTGCGGGCGCGATATCGGCCGCCGTCACGGCGCTGGCGGCCGATCTGACGAGCGACCGCCACCGCACCAAGGTGATGGCCATGATAGGTTCGTCCATCGGCCTCATGTTCGCGCTGTCGCTGGTGGCGGCGCCGCTGCTGTACGCGGCGGTGGGCATGAGCGGCATGTTCATGCTTACCGCGGTGCTGGCCACGGCGGCCATATTCGTGCTGTTCCGCGTCGTGCCGGATCCGCCGCCGCCGCATCCGGGCCCGCCCGCGCGCCTGGCCGAGGTGCTGGGCGACCCGCAATTGTTGCGCCTGGATTTCGGCATATTCGCGCTGCACGCCACACAGATGGCGATGTTCGTGGTGGTGCCGGGGGCCCTGGTGGCGGGCGGCGACCTGCCCGTGCACGAGCACTGGAAGGTGTATCTGCCGGTGGTGCTGGTGAGTTTCGCGCTCATGGTGCCGGCGATCATTTACGCCGAGCGCCACGCCAAAATGAAGCCGGTGTTTTTGTCGGCCATCCTGTTGCTGCTTGCGACTCAGGTCGGCCTGTTCCTCGGCGACGGGAATTTCGTGCTGCTGGTGGCACTGTTGCTGGTGTTCTTCGTGGCGTTCAACGTGCTCGAAGCAACCTTGCCGTCCATCATTTCGCGCATCGCGCCGCCGCGCGCCAAAGGTCTGGCGCTGGGCATATACAACACCAGTCAGTCGGCCGGACTGTTCGTGGGCGGCGCCGCCGGCGGCTGGCTGCGCCAGCATTACGGCACCGAAGCCGCCTATGGCCTGGGCCTGGTGTTCGCGTTGCTGTGGCTGCTCATGGCCTGGAGCATGCACCCCCTGCCGGTGGCGGCGCTGCGCGAATATCCTATCGCGCCGCATCTGGATCTGGACGCGCTGCGTGCGCAACTATTGGGCGTGACCGGGGTGCGTGAAATATCTCTGGCACCCGACAAGCGCATCGCATATCTTAAAATTTACCTGGGGCGCTGCGACGAGCAGCATATACAACGCATACTCAATGGAGAGGCATGATGGCGTCGATCAATAAAGTCATACTTATAGGCAACCTGGGTGCCGATCCGGAAACGCGCTACGCGCCCAGCGGGGACGC
>JAEUNN010000563.1 GCA_016791085.1 Rhodocyclaceae bacterium
CAGATGGCACAAGAGTTGCTACAGATCAGGTATATAACTTTCGCCGTAATAGCAAATTCAGGGTGTCCGGATGCAAAAAGTAACAAACATTCTAAGTGGGTTGGTGGCGGCAGGGATGATCGCCATGAGCCTGCCGGCACATGCGCTCATCGTCACGAAATCGGCCTCGGGAACCTACAACGGGCAACCGCGCGCGGCTACCGCGACCTTTGCCTACGGTAACGGGGACTGCGAGGCCAACACGCTGTGCATCACCTTGCAAAATTCGCTGGATATCCCGGGCGATACGACCGACGATGCGAATGACCCGACCGATCTGCTGACTGGCCTGTTTTTCGACATACTCGGCTTGCCGATTGGGCTGTCGAAAGTATCGGCAACCGCGGTGGACGATCTTGTCACCGTCGGGTCGGGGGGGTATGCAACGGTTGCCGCTGCGGGTACCAATGTCGGCGCCGTATGGGCTTACAAGCAATTCGCAACCGCACCGACCGGCCACAGCGGGCATTATGGAATTGCGGTGTCCGGTCTGGGCGGCACCTTCGGTAGTGGCGATCTGTTCTGTACGCCCGGCACGCCCACTTGTCCGCTGCTGCCGAACGGCAACGGCGGTACGACCAGCGGCCTGGGCGGGGTGAACTTCGGGATACTGCCGGTCGGCGACGTACAGACCACCGGGTCCAGCGGGTTCAACAATAATGACCCCTACCAGCGCAACAAGGCCAAGTTCAAGATTGGCAACCTGAACCTGGTCACCTTCAATGCCAATTCGATTTTCAACGTGACCTTCCAGTACGGTTCGGCCTTGAACGAAGGGATCACGCCGGAGCCCGCCAGTCTGGCGTTGCTGGGCGTAGGTATGGCCGGGCTGGCCGCTTATGCGCGCCGCCGGGCGGCCGGCAAGTAATAGTTTTAGAGCGCGCGCATTGCCGGCGTAATTGCGGCATCGGACGATCCGGCATAAACAACAAGGGCGCCTCGCGGCGCCCTTGTTGTTTTGCACTGCCTCAGCGCTTTTTCGCCGGCGGCAGGTCGGTGCAGACGCCCTCGAACACTTCGGCGGCCATGCCTATCGATTCACCCAGGGTCGGGTGAGGATGTATGGTTTTGCCGATGTCGGTCGGGTCGCAGCCCATTTCGATCGCCAGCGCCACTTCGCCTATCATGTCGCCGGCGTTAGGGCCGACGATGGCGCCACCCACCACGCGGTGGGTTTCTTCATCGAATATGAGCTTGGTGAAGCCATAGTCGGCGCCGTTGGCGATGGCGCGGCCCGATGCGGCCCAGGGGAATTTGGCCACACCCACCTTGATGCCCTGT
>JAEUNN010000564.1 GCA_016791085.1 Rhodocyclaceae bacterium
CCGCCGCGCCCGAGCAGGGCGTCGCAGATCGGCTCCGGCAGCGTCATGCCTTCGAGTACCGCAGCCATGGTGCTGCCCAGCAGCCGGTCGAGCAGCGAAAAAGCGCCGGTGATGAACAGGTTGTCGAATTCTTCGCGCTCGAAATACGCGGCACCGGTCAATTCCATGAAGCGGCCGCGCGTAATGGCGGCCTGCATGAGCGCCGGGGCGGTCGGATCCTTGCTGGCCGTCACCAGCAGCAGCGACAGCCATTTGTTGAGCTTGTCGTAGCCCAGGATGGTGACCGCGTGGCGGAAGCTCTGCACTTCGCAGCGCAATCCGAATCCGGCCGAATTGATGTAGCGCAACAGCCGGAACGACAGCGCCACGTCCTGTTTGAGCGCGTTTTCGACCTCGCGCACTTCGGCGCCGCGGCGCACCAGATTGAGTACCCGCACGATTTGGGCGTGCGCCGACTGCAGCTTTTTCGCGGCCGGCAGGCCGTGCTTGAAAAACCAGCCGGCACCGCCGCCGTAACCGGCCGCCAGTGCGCCATCGAAAGCGCGCAGATCGGCCAGGTTATGCGCAATCAATATGCCGGGCACGCGTATCGAGGCCGGCGCAAGTTTTGCGTCGGCCAGCACGAAGCGAAAATTCGTGCCGGCCGGGGCCGCCAGCCCGGCCTCGTCATAGCCCGACAGGCACAGCGGCACGCCTTCTTTGGCCAGGGCCTGCATCAATTCCACGCTGGCCGGATCGCTCATGCCCGCGGCGGGCATTTCTATCATGGCGTTTTCCGGCACCTGCCAGCTCGCCAGCGCGGCGTCCGGGCGGCAGCCGGCGTGCCCGAGGAATACCGTGCGCGCGCTGGGCCAGGCATCGCCTATGGCGCACAGCGCTTCCATGGCGGCCTCACTGTCGGGCGCGTGTATCAGCAGGCGATTGGCCGTAATGGCTTTTTGGCGGTTAAGAACGGGTTCGTGCGTAATCAGGACGTCGGAAGCACTCATGGCGAACTGTCGGCTGCATACGTGAAGGAGTCTGCATAGAACTCCTCTATCGGCAGCCCGCACAGTTTGCTGAAGTCCGCTTTGGCCGCGTCTATCATGGCCGGTGCCCCGCAGGCATACACCTGATGCCCGGACAGGTCCGCAAAATCTTCCATCACGGCGCGGTGCACGAGGCCCGTGCGCCCGCTCCAGGCGTGTTCCGGCAAGGCGTCGGACAGCACCGGCACATAGCGGAAATTCGGCGCCATGGCGGCCCAGCGCTGCGGTTCGGCGTCCAGGTACAGTCCGGCCGGGTCGCGCGCGCCCCAGTACAGCACCATGCTGCGCCCTATGTGGTTGTGCAGCGCGTGCTCGATCACCGCGCGTATCGGCGCATAGCCGGTGCCGCCGGCCACGAACACGATGGGCTTGGCCGATTCCTCGCGCAGGTAAAAACTGCCCAGCGGCCCCTCGATGCGCAGGATTTCGCGCTCTTTCATTTCGTCGAACACGTGCCGGGTGAAGTGGCCGTCCGGCACCAGGCGCAGGTGCAATTGCAGGAAGGCGTCGTCGTGCGGCGCATTGGCGATGGAAAAGCTGCGCCGGCGGCCGTCTTTCAGCAATATGTCCAGATATTGCCCGGCCAGGAACAGCAGGCGCTCGGTGGCCGGCAGCTTGAGGTGCAGCACCATCACGTCGGCGGCGAGGCGCTCCATTTTTTGCACGCGCACCGGCAGTTTGCGGATCGGAATGTCGGACAGGCTGCCGACCTCGCGGCACTCCAGCACCAGGTCGGACTGCGGCCGCGCGCAGCAGAACAATGCCAGTCCGGCCGCGCGTTCTTCGGGCGGCAGCGCGCTTTCCTGACTCGGCCCATGGTCCACCCGGCCCGCCAGCACGCGCCCCTTGCAGGAGCCGCAGGCGCCGTTGCGGCAGCCATAAGGCATGATGAATCCATGATCCATGGCGGCCTGCAGTATCGATTGCTCCGCATCGCAGGGAAAGCCATGCCGGCTGGGCTGCAGGGTAATTTTGAACGCCATGATCGTGAGATAATCGACAGATGGAAAGATTGCTAATCGTGGGCTGCGGTGACGTTGCGCGGCGCGCGCTGCCGGCACTCGCGCGCCGCTATCGTGTGTATGCCCTGGCGCGCAACGCTTCGGCCGCGGCCGAATTGCGCGCACTGGGCGTCATTCCGATAAAAGGCGATCTGGATCATCCCGAAAGCCTGGGCAGACTGGCCGGCCTGGCGCCGCTGGTGTGGCATTTCGCGCCGCCGCAGGCCAGCGGCGAACACGATACGCGTACACGCGCGCTGATTGCCGCGCTGGCCTTGCGCGGCAGTCTACCACGGGCACTGGTCTATATCAGCACGAGCGGCGTGTATGGCGATTGTGCCGGCGCGCGGGTGTCCGAAACGTGGCCGCCACGGCCCGCCACGGCGCGCGCGCGCCGCCGGCTGGATGCCGAGCGCCGCCTGCGGCGTCTGGCCCGGCGCGGCGTGCGGGTCGCCATCCTGCGCGCGCCCGGCATATACGCGCACGACCGCCTGCCGCTCGAACGCCTGCAGCGCGGCGAACCGGTACTGCGGCGCGAGGACGACGTGCAAACCAACCACATCCATGCCGAAGATCTCGTGCGCATGGCCGGCCTGGCCATGCATCGCGCGCGCGGCGGACGCACGTTTAACGCGGTCGATGATTCGGCCCTCAGCATGGGCGATTATTTCGACCAGGTCGCCGATGCCTGCGGCCTGGCGCGCCCGCCGCGCGTAAGCCGCACCGAAGCGCCGGCACGGCTGTCGCAACTAAGCTTGTCCTTCATGAGCGAATCGCGCGTACTCGACAACCGGCGCGTCAAGTCCGAATTGCGTTACCGTTTGCGCTGGCCCACCGTGGCGGCCACGCTGTCGTCCTTGCGCGAGGTGCCGCCGGCATGCTCTGGGTGAAGTGGCTGCACGTGGTCATGGTGGTGAGCTGGTTTGCCGGGCTGTTTTACCTGCCGCGCATATTCGTGAACCTGGCCATGCTGGAAGCCGACGAAGAGCCGGTGCGTGACCGCCTGCTCCTCATGGCGCGCAAGCTGTTCCGCTTCATGACGCCGCTCGCCGTGCTGGCCGTGGTGTTCGGCCTGTGGCTGTGGTTCGCCTATGGCTTCGGCGGCGGCTGGTTGCATCTCAAAACCGCACTGGTGGTGCTGCTGGTGGCTTACCACTTCTGGTGCGGCAGCTTGCTGGCCGATTTTTCCGAAGGACGCAACCGGCATGGCCACCGCTGGTACCGCGTATTCAACGAACTGCCGGTGCTGGTGCTGTTTGTCGTGGTGTGGCTGGTATTGTTCAAGCCGTTCTGAAGCGCATACCGACCGAGGCGATTCAACTTACTTTCATGCAGCCGGAACGATTTTTCTGTCCTTGCCCGCGCGGCCTGGAAGCCATGCTCGCCGAAGAACTGGCCGGGCTGGGCGCGAGCGCCCTGAAGTGTTATCCGGGGGGAGTCGGGTTTCGCGGCGGCTGGGAGGTGTGCGCGCGCGCCAATCTGGAAAGCCGGCTCGCCACGCGCGTGCTGTGGCACGTCGATAGCGGCATTTATCGCAGCGAGGACGATCTGTACGGCCTGGCTTATGAACAGCGCTGGGAAGACTGGTTCGATGCGCGCCAGTCCATGAAAGTGCAAGTTACCGCGATCAAAAGCCCGCTCAAAAGCCTCAATTTTGCGACCTTGCGCGTCAAGGACGGCGTGTGCGACCGCTTCCGCAACCGTATGGGCGCGCGCCCCTCGATCGATACCAACGACCCGGCCGTGCGCATCCACGCCTTTCTGGGCGAGCGCGAACTGACCTTGTACCTCGATACGTCCGGCGCGCCGCTCTACAAGCGCGGCTACAAGTTCGCCAAGGTGGAAGCGCCGCTCAAGGAAAATCTTGCGGCCGGCATATTGCGCATCGCCGGCTGGACGCCCGATCAGGCGCTGTTCGACCCCATGTGCGGCAGCGGTACTTTTCTGCTCGAAGCCGCGCAGATCGCACTCGACCGCGCGCCCGGGCTGGGCCGCGGCTTTGCGCTGGAAACCAGCGGGCCTTGCCCGGCCAAGGTGTGGAAAGCCGTGCGCGCGGCGGCCGAGGCGCGCGTGCAGCCGGCGCGCCCGCTGCAAATATTCGGCGCCGACGTGGATGCCGACCAGGTAGTGCGCGCGCGCCAGAACCTTGCCGCGGCGGGGCTGCACGAAGCCGTGCCCTTGCGTTGCGAAGACGTGCTGGCCGGCAGCCCGCCGGCACCCGCGGGCGTGCTGGTGGCCAATCCGCCTTATGGCGTGCGCCTGGGCGAAGCGGAACAACTATTGACGTTTTATCGCGCGCTCGGCGACGTGTTCAAAAAGCGCTATGCGGGCTGGCGCTGCCACTTGCTGTCTTCCGACACCGCGCTGCCCAAACATCTGGGCCTGCGTACCAGCCGGCGCGTGCCGCTGTGGAACGGCGCGCTGGAATGCCGCGTGTATGAATACCAGATCGTGAGCGGCAAACTGGGCGACTGAGCTGCGCGGACTTAAACGATGTCCAGATGCCCGAGGCCGGAGGACAGGTCGCGGTCTTTGGCTTCGCGGCTGTGCAGCTTGATCTGCAGGCGCAGGTCATTGACCGAGTCGGCATTGCGCAGCGCGTCTTCGTAACTGATGCGCCCGGAATCGTAGAGGTTGAAAAGCGCCTGGTCGAAGGTCTGCATGCCGAGGTCGCGCGAACGTTTCATGACCTCCTTGATTTCGCCCACGTTGCCCTTGAATATCAAATCCTGGATGAGCGGCGAATTGAGCATGACCTCGACCGCCGCGCAGCGCCCCTTGCCTTCCTTGAGCGGCACGAGGCGTTGCGACACCATCGCGCGCAGGTTCAGCGACAGGTCCATGAGCAGCTGTTCGCGCTTGTTTTCCGGGAAAAAATTGATGATGCGGTCGATCGCCTGGTTGGAGCTGTTGGCGTGCAGCGTGGCCAGGCAGAGGTGGCCGGTCTCGGCGAACTGGATGGAATATTCCATGGTTTCGCGGTCGCGGATTTCGCCCATCAGGATCACGTCGGGCGCCTGGCGCAAGGTGTTCTTGAGGGCGATTTCCCAGTTGGCCGTATCGAGGCCGACTTCACGCTGCGTGATGATGCAGTTTTTATGGTCGTGCACATACTCGATCGGATCTTCGATCGTGATGATGTGGCCGTAACTATTCACGTTGCGCCAATCCACCAGCGCCGCGAGCGATGTGGTTTTGCCGGTGCCGGTGCCACCCACGAACACGATCAGGCCGCGCTTGGTCATGGCGATGTCCTTGAGCACGGGCGGCATGCCAAGTTCTTCGAAATTCGGAATGCGCGCGTTGATCGTGCGCAGCACGCACCCTATGCGGCCCTGCTGCACGAAAGCATTGACGCGGAAGCGGCCGATATTGGCCGGCGAAATCGCGAAATTGCACTCCTTGGTGGATTCGAATTCGGCCGCCTGGCGGTCGTTCATGATGGAGCGCGCCAGTTCCGCCGTATGCGCCGGCGTGAGCACCTGGTTGGACTGTTGCGTGATGCGGCCATCGACCTTGATGGCGGGTGGAAAACCCGCGGTGATGAAAAGGTCGGAACCCTTTTTCGCCACCATGAGCTTCAGCAGGTCGTACATGAAGCGTAAGGCCTGATCGCGTTCCATATGCGTTCTCCCGTCGGAACCGCCAGCTTAGAACAAATGTGCGGCCGGCATACGTGATTAATGCCGGCGCGCCGGCGACTAGCCGAGGAACATGTCCTTGTTCTGGGCGGCGTTGCGCGCCTCGGCCGAAGCGATGATGTTGCGCCTCACCAGCTCGGTAAGGCACTGGTCCAGCGTCTGCATGCCGAAATTCTGGCCGGTCTGGATGGTGGAATACATCTGCGCGATCTTGTTTTCGCGTATCAGATTGCGTATGGCCGGCGTGCCTATCATGATTTCGTGGGCTGCCACGCGGCCGCCGCCGTCCTTGGTTTTGAGCAGCGTTTGCGAAATGACCGCGCGCAGCGATTCCGACAGCATGGAGCGCACCATTTCCTTTTCCGCCGCCGGAAACACGTCCACGATGCGGTCTATGGTTTTCGCGGCCGACGAGGTGTGCAAGGTGCCGAACACCAGGTGGCCGGTTTCCGCGCCGGTAAGTGCCAGGCGTATGGTTTCGAGGTCGCGCATTTCACCGACCAGGATTACGTCCGGGTCTTCGCGCAGCGCACTGCGCAGGGCGTTGGAGAACGACAGCGTGTGCGGACCGACCTCGCGCTGATTGATCAGGCAGCGCTTGCTTTCGTGCACGAATTCGATCGGGTCTTCGATGGTCAGGATGTGGCCGTAGGTGGTCTCGTTGATGTAATCGATCATGGCCGCCAGCGTGGTCGATTTGCCCGAGCCGGTCGGGCCGGTCACCAGCACGATGCCGCGCGGCTGCATCGATATGTCCTGAAAGCTGCGCGGCGCGTTCAAATCTTCCAGCGTGAGCACCTTGGTCGGAATGGTACGGAACACGCCCGCCGCGCCGCGGTTCTGCACGAAAGCGTTGACCCGGAAGCGCGCCAGGTTGGGTACCGCGAACGAAAAGTCGCACTCGAAATGTTCTTCATAGTGCTTGCGCTGCCCGTCGTTCATGATGTCGTACAACATGCCGTGCACTTCCTTGTGCTCGAAGGGCGGCAGGTTGATGCGGCGCACGTCGCCGTGCACGCGGATCATGGGCGGGAGGCCGGCGGAAAGATGCAGGTCGGATGCCTTGTTCTTGACCGCGAAGGCCAGCAATTCGGTAATGTCCATGCGTCATCCTGAGAGGGCTGCGGCCGCCGGTGGCGGGCCGAGCGGGTTATACTGCGCCCGCTTTCGACGGGCCATTATGACGACAATCTCGGCAAATCTGCAAGCCGTGCGCACTCGCATCGAGGCCGCCGCGCGTGCCGCGGGGCGCGATCCCGCGACGATTTGCCTTATTGCCGTTACCAAGACCTGGCCGGCTGCTGCGGTGTCCGATGCGGCCGCCTGCGGCCAGCGTGCCTTCGGAGAGAATTATGCCCAAGAGGGCGTCCAAAAGGTGCGCGAATTGGCCGGCCTGGGGCTGGAGTGGCATTTCATCGGACCTCTGCAAAGCAACAAGACCCAATTGATCGCGGCCCATTTCGACTGGGTGCATGGCGTGGACCGCGCAAAAATCGCCGCGCGCCTGTCCGCGCAGCGCGCGCCGGCGCAAGCGCCGCTGCAGGTTTGCATCCAGGTCAATCTGGGCGGTGAATCCAGCAAATCCGGCGTCGCGCCGCAGGCGGTGGCAGAACTTGCCCGGGTGATCGAAAATTTACCCGGTTTGCGCCTGCGCGGCCTCATGTGCATACCCGAAGCGACCGAAAATACGGTACTGCTGGCGCGTCGCTTCGGCGAGCTTGCCGCCCTGCGCGATGCACTCAACGCCGCCGGGTTTGCGCTCGACACGCTGTCCATGGGCATGTCGCAGGATTTTGAACTGGCGATTGCGCACGGCGCCACCATGGTGCGCGTGGGCAGTGCGATATTCGGCACGCGCGCGGGCGGGCCGCCGGACGGACCGGCAAGTGAAAAGGAGTCATCATGAAAATCAGCTTTATCGGCGGCGGCAATATGGCGACCGCCCTGATCGGCGGCCTGCTGGAACGCGGCACGCCGGCATCCGGCCTGCAGGTGGTCGAAATCGGCGCCGAGGCGCGTGACCGCCTGGTGCAGAAATTCGGCGTACGCGCGGTGGCCGCGCCGGATGCCCAATTGCTGGATTGCGACCTGCTGTTGCTGGCCGTCAAACCGCAGCAGATGCGCGAGGCCCTGGCTGGCTTTGCGGGCCAGCTCACGCGCCAGGTCGTGGTAAGCATCGCGGCCGGGCTGCGCAGTGCCGATCTGGCGCGCTGGCTGGGCGGTTATCGGCGCATCGTGCGGGCCATGCCCAATACGCCGGCGCTCATCGGCGCCGGCATGACCGGCCTGTACGCCGATCCCAGCCTCAGCGCGGCCGAGCGCAGTGCCGCCGAAAGCGTGCTGGCGGCGGTCGGCGCCACGCTATGGATAAGCGACGAATCCATGATGGATGCCGTCACGGCGATATCCGGCAGCGGACCGGCCTATGTGTTCCATTTCATCGAAGCGCTCGAAGCCGCCGCGCGTGCACAAGGGTTCAATGCCGCGTCGGCGCGCCTGCTGGCCCTGCAGACCTGCCTGGGGGCGGCCCGCCTGGCCGCGCAGAGCGAGGACGATCCGGCTACCTTGCGCGCCAAGGTAACCTCGAAAGGGGGCACCACCGAAGCCGCGCTGGCAAGTTTCGCCAGCGACAATCTGCTCGCAATGGTGGGCCGTGCCGTGGACGCCGCCTGCGCGCGCGGGCGCGAATTGGGCGATACGCTCGGGCGTGACGCCTGATGCCAACCCGCGCCCGAGCCTGCCTCGACAACCCCGCCTACCCAGCCGTTATCCGGAATTTCCCCTGCCATGGCGAATAGTTTGCTGACCCAATTGCTGCTGTTGATACTGGACGCGGTATTCGGATTTTTCACGAGCGTGCTGCTGGCGCGTTTTTACATGCAGTGGGCGCGCGTGTCCTTCCGCAACCAGATCGGCGTGTTCGTGATCGCCGTGACCGACTGGATCGTGCAGCCGGCGCGGCGCATATTTCCGCTGCGCTCCAGTCTCGATCTGCCCACGCTGCTGTGCGCCTGGGTGCTGCAGGTCCTGCTGTCCCTGCTGACCGCCTGGATTGCCGGGATGGCTTTGAGCTCCTTGCTGAATTCCATCGTCGGGCTCATGCTCATAGGCGTGCTCGAATTAATCCGGCTGTCGGTATTTTTCCTGATGTTCGTGGTGATCGTGGCCGCGGTCATGAGCTGGATCAGCAGCTACAACCCCCTTGCCACCGTGCTGACCGGCATTGCGCGTCCGTTTCTGCGCCCCTTCCAGCGCATGTTGCCGCCGGTCGGCGGGGTGGACCTGTCGCCGCTGCTGCTGCTGCTGGTACTGCAAATGGTGCTGCTGTTGATAGGCTGGGCGCGTAGCGGCCTGGGTTCATTGTTGCGGTGACTTTGCCGGCCTGGATCAGGCCCGAAGCCGGCGCGGCGCTGCTGTCCATACACGTACAGCCGGGCGCCAAATCGACCCGGCTTGCCGGCCTCTACGGCGACGCCTTGAAAATACGCCTCGCCGCGCCGCCCGTCGAAGGCCGCGCCAATGCCGCGCTGATCGAATTCGTGGCCGGCCTGCTGCACCTGCCCAGGCGCGACGTGGAACTGGTGAGCGGCGCCGCGGCGCGTTCCAAGCGCCTGCGGGTTGCGCTGAATGCGGCACGGGTGGCCGAACTGTTGGCCGCGGCGAGCGAGGACTGAGCTGCCCTGGACGGGTGCCCCGGCCCGCTCAGATTTTGCCGCGGCGCGCCAGATCCGAGCGCATCAAATCTTCCAGCGCGGTCGGGCGGCCGAACAGAAAGCCCTGCAATTCGTCGGCGCCGATGGCGGCCAGCACCTCGGCCTGGGCCGCGTTTTCCACGCCTTCCGCGGTTACCTTGAGGCCCAGCGTGCGGCTCATGCTGACGATGGCCTGGATGATCGCGGCGTCGGGACCGTCATTGCCCACTTCGCGCACGAAGGACGAGGCGATCTTGAGCCGCCCTATGGGCAGATGTTTGAGCAGGGCCAGCGAAGAATGGCCGGTGCCGAAGTCGTCGATGGCGATGCGCACGCCCAGCTGTTTCAGCCCATTTAGCACGTGCAGGTTCTGTTCCAGCGCCTGCAGGGTGCTTTCGGTGATTTCCACCTCCAGGCGTTCGGGTGCCAGTTTGCTGGCGGCGAGCGCCTCGCGCACTTCCTGCACCAGTTGCGGGCTCAGCGCAACCTGACGCGCGGACACATTGACCGCCACCCGCAGAGGCATGCCGGTGGCGCTTTCCCAGGCCACCATGTCCTGGCAGGCCTGGCGCAGCGCCCAACTGCCGATCGCCGCGATGAGGCCGGTATCTTCGGCCACGTCGATGAAACTGGCCGGCGCGAGCAGCCCGTATTCGGGATGTTTCCCGCGCAACAGCGCTTCCACCGCGACCATCTGGCGGTCGGACGCGCGCACCTGCGGCTGGTAGAACAACATCATGGTGCCCGCCGCGACCGCGGCGCGCAAGCCCTGTTCGATGCGCATGCGCTGGCTGGCGCGCGCGGCCAGTTCGCCGGTATGGAAACAGTAGCGGTTGCGGCCCTGCTGTTTGGCGCTGTACATGGCGGTGTCGGCCGCTTTCAGCAGTTCGTGGCGGTCGCCGCCGTCGTCCGGGTAAATCGCGATACCCATGCTGGTCGAAACGGTAACGGTTTCAGAGCCCAGATCGACCGGCTCGGCCACGGTTTCGAGCAGTTTGCGCGCGAGTATGGCGGCATCTTCGGGGTGCGTGACGTCGTCCAGGATCACCACGAATTCGTCGCCGCCCAGGCGCGCCGGCGTATCGCTGGCGCGCGCGGCGCCCTTGATGCGCGCGGCGATGGTTTTGAGCAACAGGTCGCCGGCATCGTGGCCCAAGGTGTCATTGACGATCTTGAAATCGTCCAGATCCAGGAACAGCAGCGCGCAGCGCGTGCTCTTGCGCTGTGCCTGTTCGATCGCGTGGTCCATGCGATCGGCGAACAACAGGCGGTTGGCGAGCCCGGTAAGCTGGTCGTGGTGGGCCAGGTGATTGAGGCGGTCCTCAGCCTGGCGCATGGCACTGATGTCGGAAAACGCGCACACATAGTGCGATACCTGTGCGTCGGCGTCGCGCACCACGGCCAGGCTTTCCCAGGCCGGAAACACCGTGCCGTCCTTCTTGCGGCAATAGGTTTCGCCCTGCCATTTGCCGTCTTCGGTCTTGGCCAGCCGCGGATAGAACGGGTCGCTGTGGCGGCGCGCGTGGATGAGGGTTTCCACGTCCGCGCCAACGGCATCGCTGGTACTGAAGCCGGTAATGGCCGTGAATGCGGGGTTCACGGACACGATGCGGCGCGCCGCGTCGGTCACGAATATCGCCTCCGCAGTGGTGTTGAACACCACTCCGGCCTGGCGCAACTGGTCGTCCAGGCGGCGGCGCTCGGTCACGTCCTGCAGGATGCCCACGACGCGTTCGGGCTGGCTCGGGGTGGCGCCATAGGCTTTGGCATGTACCTCTATCCAGCGTATGTCGCCGGCTTCGGGGCCGGTGCGGAACGTGAAATTGAGCGGTCCTTCGGTATCCAGGGCGGTGCGCATGGCGGCCGCGATCGCCGCACGGTCGTCCGCGTGCACGCGCTCGAGGAATTTCGCCCAGGGCTCGTGCACGGGTTCGGGCACCCAGCCCAGCATGGCTTTGACATAGCCGCTGCCGGCCACCTGATCGGACCCGCTGTCCCATTCCCAGACGCTCATTTCGGCGGCTTCCAGTGCCAGCCGCAGGCGCTCCTTGCCGCGCTCCAGTTCGCTCTCGGCGCGGTGGCGCGCCAGCGCCATCTGCACCGTGGCATGCAGCTCGCGCAGTTCGGCGGGCTTCACGAGATAGCCGAAAGGCATGCTTTCCTGCGCGCGCTTGAGCACGCTGTCTTCCGAATAGGCGGTCAGGAACACCACCGGAATGGCGTGTTCGGCATGGATGAGCGTGGCCGCCTCGATGCCGTCCATGGCGCCGTCCAGATGGATGTCCATGAGCACCAGATCGGGACGCAGGTTTTCCGCCAGACGTATGGCCTGGTTCCCGCTTGCGGCCAGCCCGACTACCTTGTAATCGAGGCTTTCGAGCTGGCGCTTGAGATTGAACGCAATGATGCGTTCATCTTCGACCACCAGGACTTTAACCGCTGTCATGTTGCGGCCTCACCTTCATTGAGCGAAAAATAAAGTTCGAAGCGCGCGCCCGGATGGTTGTACACCTTGAGCACGCCATGTATCTGATCGGCCAGCAGACTAACCAGCTGCAGACCCAGGGTTTCCGCCTGATTGAGTTCGAAGTTGTCGGGCAGGCCGACCCCGTCGTCGGCGACCGTTACAACGACCATATCGGCCGGCAGGCGTTCCAGTGTAATTTGCACGGTACCGTTGCGTCCGTCCGGAAATGCATGCTTGAACGCATTCGTCACCACCTCATTGACGAACAGGCCGCAAGGGATGACGCGGTCCAGTTGCAGATATACCGCGCCATCCGTGGGCGTATCGATGCGTATGTCGGCGCGTTTGCGCACATTGCCATAGCTGCCGTGCAGCAGATGCACGAGGCGCTGCAGGTATTCGCCCAGGTCGAGCCGCGAAAAGTCCTTGCGTTCGTACAGCAGCTGGTGGATCAGGGACATGGTTTTGACGCGCCCCTGCGCTTCGTCCAGCACCGCCTGCACGGCCGGGTCGGTGCTCGATCCGGCCTGCAGGTTGAGCAGGCTGGAAATGACGGTCAGATTGTTCTTGACGCGGTGATG
>JAEUNN010000574.1 GCA_016791085.1 Rhodocyclaceae bacterium
GCTCATGATTTCCTTGCCGTAGCGTATGAACTCATCGACATAGAACTGGTAGTTCGTGAATAGCACCAGATTCTGGAACGAAGCCGCCGACGTGCCGGTGTAGTGCTTGAGCCGGTGCAGCGAATAATCCACGCGCGGCGCCGTGAATAGCGCCAGCGGCAGCGGCGTGCCGGGACGCGTGCGGTGGTTGCCGTTCACGATGGAATCGTCCATCTGCGCAAGGTCGGGCAGGTCGAATATCGAGCCGAGGTCTTCGGTGCGCTCGCGGTCCAGTTCGCCCTCGACGTGGATCCCTTCGGGAAAGGTGAAATGCACGGGTATGGGCGTCGTGCTTTCGCCGATTTCCAGGCCCACGCCGTGGGTGCTCAACAGGCGCTTGAACTGGCGCAGATAATAGGCGCCGAACAGGTCGGGGCGCGTCAGCGTGGTCGCGTAACTGCCTGGCCCGGCCACATAGCCGTAGGACCAGCGCGAATCCACGCGCGTGGGTCGGTCGGTGCGTATGCTCACATAGGGGTAGCAGGCGCGCACGCGCTGGTCCGGGTATTCGCCGCGCACGTAGCGCTCGAAACTTTCGCGTATGGCCGCCGCATTGCGCTCGTATATGGCCGCCACGCGTTCGAGTGCGCGCTCGGGATCGTCGAACAGGGTGCGTCCGCTGCCAGCCGTATCCATGGTGTTTTTCTGTGTATGCCGATAGGCGTTGTTTTAGCACGCCACAGCACGTCCGCGCGCGCAAGTTTTGCGCCCGCCGGCCGCACTTCGCTGCAGGACCGGACTGTATAATCGCGTCTTTTCTTCGGGGGAGCTTAGCATGGGTCTGGAACGCGTGCCGTCCGGCAAGAATTTGCCTAATGACTTCAACGTTGTAATCGAAATTTCGATGCACTCGGAGCCGATCAAGTACGAGGTCGACAAGGACTCGGGCGCGATTTTCGTTGACCGCTTCATGTCCACGGCCATGCACTATCCCTGCAACTATGGCTATATCCCGCATACCATCGCCGGCGACGGCGATCCGGTGGATGTGCTGGTGGTATCGCCGTTCGCGCTGCCGCCGGGTGCCGTGGTGCGCTGCCGTCCCATCGGCATGCTCAAAATGACCGACGAAGCCGGCGACGACGCCAAGCTGCTGGCCGTGCCGGTGGACAAGCTCACGCCCATGTACCGCAACGTGACCAGCCCGCGCGATCTGCCGCAGATCATACTCGACCAGATTTCGCACTTTTTCGAGCACTACAAAGATCTCGAGCCGGGCAAGTTCGTGAAGGTGCAAGGCTGGCTGGAAGCCGACGACGCCAAGAAAGAAATCATGTCGGGCGTGGAAACCTACAACGCGGCGCAGGACAAGCCCGCGTTCTGATGCGGCGCCGCGCCAGGCGCGGCGCGCCGCCCGTGTGGCGCAACACAGCCGGCGGCCGCCCGATCAGGCGGCCGCCGTGTTTTTGTGCCGGCAGGCAATTTCTGCATGCTCCCGCTCGATGAGGTGTTTTCGGCGACCGGCGCGCTGGCGCGCGCCGTGCCCTCGTTTCGCCCCCGCGCCCAGCAACTCGAAATGGCGCGTGCCGTGGCCGGGGCGATCAGCGATCATGCCGTGCTGGTGGCCGAAGCCGGCACCGGCACCGGCAAAACTTTCGCTTACCTCGCCCCGGCGCTCATGTCGGGCGCCAAAGTAATCGTATCCACCGGCACCAAAACCCTGCAGGACCAGCTGTACCAGCGCGACCTGCCCACGGTGCGCGCGGCGCTCGGCGTGCCGGTGAGCATTGCGCTGTTGAAGGGGCGCGCCAATTACGTGTGCCAGCACCACCTCGAACGCGCGCTCGAATCCGGCCGCCTGGCTAGCCGCGAAGACGCCGCGCAGTTGCGCGAAATCGCACGCTTTGCGCAAGTCACCCAAAGCGGCGACAAAGCCGAGTGCGAGGTGCCCGAACATTCCCCGGTGTGGGCGCTGGCCACCTCGACGCGCGAAAACTGCCTGGGTTCGGACTGCCCGCAGTTCAAAAGCTGTTTCGTCATGGCCGCACGCCGCGAAGCGCTCGCGGCCGACCTGGTGGTGGTGAATCACCATCTGTTTTTCGCCGACGTGATGTTGCGCGACGAAGGCATGGGCGAATTGCTGCCTTCGTGCAAT
>JAEUNN010000636.1 GCA_016791085.1 Rhodocyclaceae bacterium
CTGCGGAAACCGAAGCTCTTCGGCGCCGCGTCGAGGACAATGCTTCCTGAACAGCAGCCTGTCGCCATTCGATTTTGATATCTCTAGGGCATTTCTAGGTTGATCTCACTTATCGTTGAATCTGTCAGAGCAGCAGACCCCCGTCCTGGCATTGCTGCGACCCGGCGAGCCGGCCTGCGCCGCGTGGACTGCTCTGCACCACAGATTGCCGGACTGTGAGCGCCATCAACCAAACATCTGCGAATGCCGCGACTATGGGAGCGCGGCGTTCCGAGCTGGCAGGACGCGGTCGCCGACCGAGCCCGCCCAGCAGTTCCAGGGAAATTCCGGCGGTCGCGGTCGCCGTGATCGCGACCGCGCCGCCGACCGGTTCCTGCTCGCATGGCCACGCCGCTGATCTACAACGGTCGCAGAGGCGTGGCGATGGCGGCCCGGTCCACCACCCCCCCAGTTCAACCAATCAGGAGTATCAAACATGCCCACGCAGTTGCTGATCTACGAAAACGCGGTTCCCGTTTCCAGCGCCCGTCATGGTGCCCACTCGGTCGAGGTGGGGGGCGACTATGCCTTCAGCCGCCATGTCAATGCGGTGCCGCTGATGGCGGTCGAATTCCCCGCCGCCGCCGCCGAATATGCCATCGTATTTACCAGCCAGGACGACGTGGTGATCCCCGCGGCGATGCTGGGTCTGCGTGGCAAGGAAAACCTCTATCTGAACGAACAGGGCGCCTGGCAAGCCAAATATATTCCGGCCTTCATCCGCCGCTACCCCTTCGTGTTCTCGACCAGCCGCGACGGCCAGACGTTCACGCTGTGCATCGACGAGGCCTATGCCGGCGTCAATGCCGAGGGGCGCGGCGAGCGGCTGTTCGGCGCGGATGGCCAGCCCACCGCCTATGTTGACGATGTCCTTAACTTCCTGCGTGGATATCAGAGCCAGTTCCAGCGCACCCAGACGTTCTGCCAGAAGCTCAAGGATCTGGGCCTGCTCGAGCCGATGCAGGCGCAAGTCGCCCTGACCGGTGGCGGCCGCTTGTCCCTGACCGGCTTCTTGGCCGTGAACCGTCAGAAGCTCAAGGACTTGTCTGCCGACAAGCTGGCCGAACTGGTGAAGGCCGACGAACTTGAACTTATCTATATGCATCTCCAATCGATGCGCAACTTCACCAACATGCGCAATCGCATGTTCCCCGCGAGCGAAGCCGACGCATCCACCGAGGCCAGGCAGGACAGCCCGGCGGCGGGTGGCGCCAAACGCGGCAATGGCGTCGCCGAGCAGGCGGCTGGGGAGTGAGGCGCGCGTCATTACGCACGACCTGCCTGGCCTTCCACTGTAGCAAGCCCGACAGCTCCCAACGGCGGCGGGTAAGTTTGTCGCGAGCGGATTGAGACGCGATGGTCGGTACTGCGTCCATCCATTCCATTGCCGGCGAAGACGGTGCCCGGGCCGAATCGGCGGCCTGGGCGCGGTTTGCCGCGCCCGGCGACAGCGGCGAATTCTGTGCCAGCTGGCTGGCGATCCTTTGCGCCCAGGTCGACCGGGTCAACGGGGCGCTGCTGCTGCTGCGTTCCGAGGAAGCCGGGGCCTATGCCGCGGCCGCGGTATGGCCGGATGCCGGCCGCGCCATGCACTACCTGGGGCCGGCAGCCGAGCGCACGCTGCGCGAAGGGCGCGGCATCGCCGTGGCCTCCGACGGCGTATCGCCGCCCAGCGCCGAGCAGCCTGCTTACGTCGGCTACCCGGTGCAGGTCGGCGGCGAACTCCAGGGGGCGGTGGTGCTCGACCTCGCGCCGCGTCCCGACGGCGAGTTGCAGCGGGCATTGCGGCTGGTGCACTGGGGCATCGCCTGGCTCACCGATCACTTCCGCCAACACTTCGTGGCCGAGCAGGCGGGGCGCCTGGCACGCCTCTCGCTGGTGGCCGACCTGGTCGCCACCGCCGTCGAGGAGCGCCGCTTCGTCCCGGCGGCGCTGGCCGTAGCCAACGAACTGGCCGCGCGCCTGCGTTGCGACCGCGCGAGCATCGGCATCGAGGCCGCAGGCAGCATCGAGGTCCAGGCCATTTCCCACACCGCGGACTTCGACCGCAAGTCCGATCTGGTGCGCGTCATCGGCGAGGCGATGGACGAGGCGCTGGACCTGGACGTGACGATCGTCTATCCCCCACCCGAAAACGACGAGTTGGGCGCGCTGGCGCACGCCGAACTGGCGCGCGAGTGCCGGGACGTCGCGATCTGCTCGGTGCCCTTGCAAGATGGCGGCGTCGCCGGCGGTGTGCTGACGCTGGAACGCACCGCCGGCGAGCCCTTCGAGGCGGCGGAAGTCGAGCTCGCCAAGGCCATCGGCTTGCTGCTGGGGCCGATACTGGCGCTCAAGCGGAACAACGAGAAGGGGCTTTGGGCGCGCACGCGCGATGTTGCCGGCAGCGGCGTCACCGCTCTGTTCGGGCCGCGCCACCCCGGCGTCAAGCTGGTCGCCCTGCTGGTGGCCGGCCTGGTGCTGTTCTTCAGCGTGGTGACCGGGGACTACCGGGTGAGCGCCAAGACGGTCATCGAGGGCGCGCTGCAGCGCGCCGCCGTCGCCCCCTTCGAGGGCTACGTTGCGGAAAGCCTGGTGCGCGCCGGGGACACGGTGTCCAAGGGCCAGGTGCTGTGCCGGCTCGAAGACAAGGATCTCCGGCTCGAACAGACCCGTTGGACCTCCGAGCGCGAACAGTTGCTGCGCAAGCATCGCCAGGCCTTCGCTACTGCGGACCGGGCGGCGATGGCCGTACTGGCGGCGCAAATCAGCCAGGCCGAGGCGCAACTCGCGCTGGCGGAGGAGAAGCTGTCGCGCGCCACCCTGGTGGCGCCGTTCGACGGCATCGTGGTGTCCGGCGATCTCAGCCAGTTGCTCGGCACGCCCGTCGAACAGGGCAAGCTGCTGTTCGAGATCGCCCCCCTCGACGCCTACCGTGTGATCCTCCAGGTGGACGAGCGCGACATTGCCGACGTCGCGCTCGGCCAGGAAGGCAAACTGGTGCTGTCGGGCATCGCCAACGAGGTGACGCCCTTCGTGGTCAAGCAGATCACGTCGGTGTCCACGCCCGCCGACGGGCGCAACTACTTCCGCGTCGAAGCCCACATCGACCAGCCCTCGGCACGCCTGCGGCCGGGCATGGAGGGGGTCGGCAAGGTGAGCGTCGGCGAACGCCGGCTGATCTGGATCTGGACTCACAGCCTGGTGGACTGGCTGCGTTTGTGGGCCTGGAACTGGCTGCCATGAGGCTTGCGCTGGGAACAGGAATGCGCAGGGGACGGCGTACTCGATGAGCGCCCCCCTGCAGAGCGCCTCGTGGTACCGCGTGGCGGGGCTGAAGCCCTGCCTGCGTGCCCATGCCCGGCTGCACCGCCATCGCTATCGTGGCGAGCTGTGGTATCTGCTGCAGGACCCGGCGTCGGGGCGCGTGCATCGCTTCACCCCGGCGGCGCGCCTGGTCGTTGCGGCCATGGACGGCCGGCGCAGCGTGGAAGAGCTGTGGACCCTTGCCGGCCGTCATCTCGGCGAGGATGCGCCGACCCAGGACGAAATGATCCAGCTGCTCGGCCAGCTCCACGCCACCGACCTTCTGCGGGCCGATGTCACACCCGACGTCGCGGAAATTTTCGACCGCGGCGAGAAGCAGAACAAAGGGCGCCGCCTGCGCTCCTACGCCAACCCCATGGCGGTGCGCATTCCCCTGTGGGACCCGGATGCCTTTCTGAACCGCATCGCGGCCCTGATCCGTCCGCTGTGGGGCGGCTGGGGCGCCTTGTTGTGGGCGGCGGTGGTGCTTCCGGCGTTGATCCTTGTTCCGCCGCACTGGCCGGAGCTGACCCATAACTTCTCCGACCGCGTGCTCGGTGCACATAACCTGCTGCTGCTGTGGCTGGTGTTCCCCATCATCAAGGCGCTGCACGAGTTGGGGCATGCCACCGCGGCCAAGGCGGGGGGGGGCGAGGTCCATGACATGGGCATCATGCTGCTGGTGCTGATGCCGGTTCCCTATGTCGAGGCCTCGGCCGCCACCGTGTTCCGGTCGAAATACCGGCGGGCGGTGGTCGGCGCGGCAGGCATGATCGTCGAGGTTTTCATTGCGGCCATCGCCATGTACGTCTGGCTGCTGGCCGAACCGGGCATCGCGCGTGCGCTCGCCTTCAATGTGATGCTGGTCGCCGGGGTCTCCACCCTGGTGTTCAATGGCAACCCGCTGCTGCGCTACGATGCCTATTACATCCTCGCCGACCTGATCGAAATCCCCAATCTCGCCCAGCGCTCGCTGGGCTACTGCGGCTACCTGCTGGAGCGTTACCTGTTGCAGGTGGATGACGCCGAGGCCCCTGCCGCAACGTCGGCGGAAAAGGCTTGGTTCTTGTTCTACGGCGTGGCCTCGTCGATCTACCGCGTGCTGGTGACGGTGGCGATCGCGCTGTTCATCGCCGGCCAGTTCTTCGTGGTGGGCGTAATCCTGGCCCTGTGGGCAGTCGTGGCGATGGCCGTATTGCCGCTGGTCAAGGGCCTGCGCCACGTACTGTCCCATCCCCGCATACGCCGCCGCCGGCAGCGGGCCCTGACCATCACGGCCGGCCTTGCGGCGGCCCTCGTGCTGATCCTGTTCGTCGTGCCCGCGCCCTTTCGCTCGCAGGCGGAGGGCGTGATCTGGCTCGCCGAGGAAGCCACCCTGCGGGCAGGCGCCAACGGTTTTCTGGGGCGCTTGGTGGTCGAACCGGGGACCCGCGTGGCCCGGGGCGACGTGCTGATCCAGTGCTACAACCCGGCGCTGGAGGCCCAGATTCGCCTCGGCGAAGCCAAGGTGTCGGAGCTGGAGGCCACCTACGCGGTGCACTTCGTGAATGATCGGGCGCAGGCCCAACTTGTTGCCGAACAGTTGGCGAGCGAACGGGCGGCGCTGGCCCGCGCGCGCGAGCGCGCCGCCCAACTGGTGGTAAAGAGCGGCAGCGACGGGGTGTTCATGGCGCAACGCTGGCAGGACATGGAAGGCCGCTATTACCACAAGGGCGAACTGCTGGGCTACGTCACCGGGCGGACGCGCCCGCTGGCGCGAGTCGTGGTCGCCCAGGGCGAGATCGACCAGGTGCGGCTCGCCACCGACCGCGTGCAGATCCGCATGGCCCAGCGCCTCGGCGAAGTCGCCGAAGGCCGCATCGTGCGTCAGGTCCCGGCGGGCGAAGCGGGCCTGCCCAGCCGCGCCCTGGCAACCGACGGCGGCGGCCAGATCGCCGTCGATCCGCGCGACCCGCAAGGCACCAAGGCGATGGAGCGTATGTTCCAGTTCGACGTGGAACTCGAGGAAGGCGCCGACGTGGGCCTGTTCGGACAGCGGGTGCATGTACGCTTTGACCACCGCATGGAGCCGCTGGCGCTGCAGTGGTACCGCGCCATCCGGCGGCTCTTCCTGGCGCGCTTCAATGTCTAGGGCGCTGGCGCTGGTCGCAGGTGAGGACATCGCCCCGGCGCGGCCCTATGCGGAGCGCGCCGAAAGGGAAGATCCCTGGCATGATCGCGCCGCGGAATTTCTGCTCGCGCAGGTGCGCCGTTCGCTGCCCGCGCGGCTGTGCGGTCCGGCGCGCGGCATAGACCGCATCGCCGACCTGACCGACCGCCACGACGCCCGGTTGCGGGCGGCGACGGACGGCGAACTGCGTGACCTCGCGCGCGACATGCGCCGGCGCCTGCGGCGCGAGGGCTTTGCCGCCGAACTGGTCGGCGAGTGCTTCGCCCTGGTGCGGGAGGGCGCTGCGCGTGCCCTCGGCAAGCGCCACTACCCCTCGCAACTGATGGCGGGCCGGGCGCTACTCGACGGGCGGCTGGTGGAAATGGCAACCGGTGAAGGCAAGACCTTCGCCGCCACCCTGCCGGCTTGCACCATGGCGCTGGCCGGTTATCCGGTGCACGTCATCACGGTGAACGACTACCTTGCCGACCGCGACGGCCGCGCCATGGCGCCGCTGTACGAATTTTTCGGCCTGGCCGTCGGTACCGTGGTCCAGGGCATGGCGGCGGCGGGGCGGCGCGAGGCCTACGCCCAGCCCATCACCTATTGCAGCAACAAGGAACTCGCCTTCGACTACCTGCGCGACCGCGCCCTGCTGGGGGGCCGTACGAGCCGGTTGCAACTTGCCGTGGAGCAACTCGGCGGCGTGTCGACACGCCACCAGGGGCTGGTGCTGCGCGGCCTGTGCTACGGGCTGGTGGATGAGGCCGACAGCGTGTTCATCGACGAGGCACGCACGCCCCTCATCCTCTCTTCGGTGACGCGCGGGCGCGACGATAGGGAGGACTGCCGGCGCGCCCTCGAATTCGCCCGCGCCCTGATCGCCGGGCAGGACTACGGGCTGGACCTGGGCGAGCGCCGCGCGCGTCTCGCCGATTCGGGCCGCGAAAAGCTCGATGCCTGCGCCGCCGGACTCGATGGCGTGTGGGCCTCACCGCGCGCGAGCGAGGAACTGGTGATCCAGGCGCTTTCGGCGCTGCACCTCTTCCACCGCGACCAACACTACGTGGTAAGCGAAGGCAAGGTCCAGATTGTCGACGAATCCACCGGCCGGGTGATGCCCGACCGCTCCTGGGAACGCGGGCTGCACCAGATGATCGAGGCCAAGGAGGGCTGCGAACTGAGCGAACGCCGCGACACCCTGGCGCGCATCACCTAT
>JAEUNN010000643.1 GCA_016791085.1 Rhodocyclaceae bacterium
GGGGCTGGTGCAGCGAGGCCGCCCCTGGATCTGCTGCACTTGTGTTCTGTATGTCCTGCTGCCGGTTTCGGTTGTTTTGGAACAGCGATGCGCACGTGTGGCGTAAGACTGGCTCGCCGGCGAATGCCACGCGAGTACGCACAACTGAAGGAAATCGTTTCATGGCAACTGGTACTGTAAAGTGGTTCAACGACGCTAAGGGTTTCGGGTTCATCACTCCGGACGAAAAGGGCGAGGACCTGTTCGCGCACTATTCCGCGATTCAGGGCAAAGGCTTCAAGTCTCTTCAAGAAGGCCAAAAAGTCTCGTTCGACGTCGTTCAAGGCCAAAAAGGCAAGCAAGCTTCCAACATCAAGGTAATTTGATCGCGTAGCCCCGTTTGGGGTTACGCCGGTCGGCCCGCGCTGCGCAAACGCGCGCCGGCATGCTACGGCCCGGCAGATCACTGCCGGGCCGTTTTCACGTCTTACGGGGCGCGCACCGCCCCCGGCGCGGCAGCCGCCGGCTGATTCAGCCACTCCACTTCCGCCGCCAGCAAATAACCGGCGCCATATACCGTCTTGATCAGGCGCGGGCGTTCCGGATCGGCCTCCAGCTTGCGCCGCAGGCGCGACACGCGCACATCGACGCCGCGGTCGAAGGGCGACAGATCGCGCACTCCGCACAATTGTTCGCGCGTCAGGATGCGCCGCGGGTGCTCCAGAAAAATTTGCAGCAGGCGCGCCTCGGCCGCGCTCAAGGCCCATTCCTGGCCGGCCGGACCGCCCAGGCGGTTCGCGCCGGGTTCGAATACCCAGCCGCAAAAGTGCGCGCAGCGTGTCGCCGCGCCGCTCTGCTGCTGGACCGGCGCGCACCGCCGCAATATGCTGCGGACGCGGGCCACCAGTTCGCGCGGGTCGAACGGTTTGAGGACATAGTCGTCGGCGCCAAGTTCGAGGCCCAGCACGCGATCTTCCAGGTAGCTGCGGCAGGTCAGGATGAGCAGGCCGAAATGGTGGCGCTCGGCCAGGCTGCGCACGACATCCATGCCGTCGGCGTCGGGCAGCATGAGATCGATGATGCACAGGTCGGGCGCGCGCCGCTGCAGTGCGGCGTTAAGCTCGGACGAACGCGCAAACCATTCGGTGTCGAAGCCGAATTCGTCGAGTATGGTCACGATGATGCGCGCGACCTCCGCGTCGTCTTCAAGTATGAATACACGACGCTTGGCGGTCCAGGCAAAATCCTGCATCGAATCTCCCGCGCGCGGGCGGCGCCGCAGCCTGCAGCGCATGCGGCCAGGCCGGCGATGCTGTCGCGCTGGGGCCGATTTTAGTGGCAGCGCGGGCAAGCCGGCGCGGGCGCAAACATTCGTCGCATTTTCCGCGTGTTTACGCAACATTCCGGCCCTGTCCGGGCGCTGGTTCACGGCTTGGGCGCCGGCTCCCAGTCCAGACGCACGCGCAGATAGGTCGGAAAGCGCGGCAAGCCCGCCGCGGTGCGCTCGCGGTAGCGAAAGGTGACCCAGGTGCCGGGCGGCGGCGGCGCGCGCCGGTCGGCGTCGCTCAGTCCGCTGCCCAGGCGGAATTTGTAACCGTCCGCGGTTTCCACGAGCAGCGCGCCGGTCATTCCGGCGTACTTGCCGCGTCCCGGCAAATGTTCCAGCACGCGCGCTTCGGCGTCGTAGTAGGGCTTGTACTTGAGCAGGTCGCCAGTGCGCCCGGCGGTGTAGTAAGAGTCGCCCTTGTGCAGCACCAGACCTTCGCCGCCGGCGTCCACCACCTGCCGCAGCCGGCGCTGCAGGTCGGCCGCCGTGGTGGCCGGCGTCTGTTCTATCATTTCGACCCAGGGCTGGCCGAGTTTGGCCACCACGTCCTTGAGGGCGCCGACGCGCTCGTCGAATTTGCCCGGATGCCCGGGCAGGTCGAACAACATGTAATGCACCTGGCGCCATGCCGCGTCGTCGGCTTGCTGGCTGCGCACGGTGGACACGGTTTGGGCGAATTTGCCGCGCCCTGCCCATAGTTCGCCATCCAGGGCATGGGCCGGCCAGCCCGCGGTGTACCACGGCGGCGTGACGATGGGCTGGCCGCCGCGCGTCAGTAACTGCCGTCCGTCCCAATAGCCGCGCACGCCATCCAGCTTTTCGCTGACCCAATAGCCGCGCGGGTCGCTGCCTGCCGCATAGGTGTCGGCCAGCATGAGGCGTGGTGCGGCCGGCGCTTCGGCCGCCGCCGGGGCCGCCGCCGGCAGCAGGCACACGATCAGTGCCGCCAAGGCCTGCAGAAGATTCCGCCCAAAGCCGGGCGCAGGAATTTTAGGCATGACGCGCTCCTTCCGTTTGGTCAGCCACGCGCGCGCGGCGCCGGCCAGGTGTACATGAGTTGCATGGAAAGCAAGATGGTAACTACAATCTGCCCGGCATGGAAGCGGGCGGACCAGCGCGCTCAGGCCAGCGCGGCGAACAAGCCCAGGCCCAGCAGCACGATGGCGCTAAGGTAGCGGCCGGCGCGCACGGCGCGCGCATCCTGCGCCAGCCTGGCGCGGGCCGTCCCGGCGGCCAAGGCGTAGGCGCAGTCGGTCACCGCGGCGATGGCCACGAACACCGCGCCCAAAGTCACGCTCTGCGCTGCCACGCTGCGCTCCGGCAGCATGAATTGCGGCAGGAAAGCCGCGAAAAACAAGGTGGTTTTGGGGTTCAGCAGCGCCACCAGCAGGCCGTCGCGCAGCGCACGCGCGCTGCCGGCCGGCAGATTCCGGGCGGTGCCGCGCGCGGGCCGCAGCAGCTGTGCGGCGCCGAGATAAATCAGGTACGCCGCGCCGGCATATTTGAACAGCGCAAACGCCGCCGGAGCCACTTCCAGCAGGGCCGCGAGCCCGAACGAAGCGGCCAGCGCATTGGCGAAATTACCCAGCGCGATGCCCGCGGCGGCGGCCAGTCCGGCGCGCCGGCCTTGCGTCATGGCGCGCGTCACGATGAACGCCACGGCCGGGCCGGGCGCGACGGCGAGCAACAGGCAGGCGAGCAGGAAGGCGGGGCTCACACGATACGCAAGGGGATTCGGGCCGCCGAGCTTAACACCGTGCGGCGCCGGCGCATCAGCCCGGCCGCCGGCCGCTCACACCCAGCTTACCGACGCCGCGAACAGATAGCCGGCGCCATATACGGTTTTGATTAGTTTCGGATTGTGCGCATCGGTTTCGAGCTTGCGGCGCAGGCGCGAAATGCGCACGTCTATGCTGCGGTCGAAGGGCGACAGGTCGCGTTCGCCCAGCAGCTTTTCGCGCGTGAGGATGCGGTTGGAATTTTCCAGGAACACCTGCAGCAGGTGCGCCTCGGCCGTGCTGAGGTCGGACTCGGCTCCGTCCGCGCCCACCAGGGTGTTGGTGTCCAGATAAAACGTCCAGCCGGCAAATTGCGCGATGCGCCGCACCGTTTCGGTGCCGGCGTCGGACTTGCTGAGGCGCCGCAGTATGCTGCGCACGCGCGCCACCAGTTCGCGCGGCTCGAAAGGCTTCACGACATAGTCGTCGGCACCCAGTTCGAGGCCCGTGACGCGGTCGCTGGTGTGGCCGCGCCCGGTCAGTATGAGCACGCCGCAGCCATGGTTGGCGCGCAGTTCGCGCACCAGCACCATGCCGTCCACGTCGGGCAGGCCGAGGTCGACGATGCACAGGTCCGGCACGCGGCGCGCCAGTTCGCGCCGCATTTCCGCACCGCTGCGGCTCCAGTAGGTGGCGAAGCCGAAATCCGACAGGGTGTGCAGGATGACGCGCGCGACATCTATGTCGTCATCGACCAGGTGGATAAGTTTGCGCGTGTCGGCACCGCTCATGCCGCCACCCGCGCCAGCGCCGCGGCCAGTTCGTCGCGCGTGAAAGGTTTGGGCAACAGCGGAATGCCGCCCGTATCGCCGGCGCGCGCGGCGCTATCGGCATAGCCGCTCATGAGCAGCACGGGCAGGCCGGGCCGCACGGCGGCGGCATGGCGCGCCAGCGCGATGCCATCCAGGCCGCCCGGCATGACCACATCGGTCAGCACCACGGCGATATCTTCGATGTCATTGATCATGGCTGCGGCTTCGTCGCCATTTTCGGCTTCCAGCACCGGATGTCCGAGTTCGGTAAGCAACAGGCGCGCGATGCGCCGGACCTCGGCATTATCCTCCACCAGCAGCACCAGTTTGCCGGCCAGACCCGGCGCCGCCGTCTGTTGCGCCGGTCCGGCTTCCAGATCGAGCGCGTCGCGCGCCGCCAGCGGCAACAGCAAAATCACCCCGGTGCCGGCGCCGGGACGGCTTTCGAGGCGGATCGCGCCGCCCGACTGTTTGACGAAGCCATACACCATGGCCATGCCCAGGCCGCTGCCGCTGCCGAAAGGTTTGGTCGTGAAAAACGGCTCGAATACGCGCGCCAGCGT
>JAEUNN010000653.1 GCA_016791085.1 Rhodocyclaceae bacterium
TTACCGAACAGAGGGCGGTAATGTCCTTGAAGAATACGGCGCACAACCTCTCGCGCCGCGCCGCCTTCCGAGCGCAATGCCGCTACGAAAACATGGGTATCGAGGACCATGTCGATCATTCTTGACAACGTATGTGCCAGCTGTTACCGGCGGTAAAAATGCGCCGAAACATGGCGGCGAAAGGCTGACGAAATCAGTCAAGCAAGAGATCAAAAAAGTGGGGCCGGTAACGGCCCCAGGCAGCAGCTGTCGGGAGAGGCTGCTCAGAACGGCGGGTCGTCTGGATCCGCTTTATGTACGCGTGGCGCGCGTGGAGCGCGTGGAGCACGATCGCGGCGCAGGCGCGCCTGGATGAACAAGCCGTAGCGATCCCAGATACGGTCCTGCAGGTCGTTGAGCAACTCGAATACGGCGAGAGCCTGCTCGGGCGTCCAATCGGCGGCGATGAGAAACGGCAGGCCGTGTTGCAGGCCGGAGGGCTGGCGCAAAGGCGGCTGACTCATGCCCCGCCTCCGTCTTTCGCCGTGCGCTTGCGAGCGCGCGCGCGGGCATGCTCCTCGGCCTGTTTGCGCCGATACGATTGGCCTTTGATCGGGATGATTTCAGCGTGATGGACCAGGCGGTCGATGAGTGCGACCACACAGGCGGCGTTGGGAAACACCTCGGACCATTCGGCGAAGGCCTTATTCGTGGTGATGACGGTACTTTTCTGTTCGTAGCGGCGATTGATCAGTTCGAATAACAGATCGGCGTGGCGGTCGGAATACGAAAGATAGCCGACTTCGTCGATGACCAATAGTGCCGGCGCGGCATAGTGGCGCAGGCGGCGGCGCAATGCCGAATCGCTATCGAGCGCGGCCAGTTCGCCCAGCAACTGGCCGGCGCTGGTGAACAACACCGTATGGCCGTGCAGGACGGCCTGATAGGCGATATTTTGCGCGAGCGTCGTCTTACCCAGACCGCTGGGGCCGACCAGGATGACATTGCTCGCCTGGGTGATGAAATCCAGGCGCATCAACTCGCTGAGCGCGGCACGGTCGCACTGAGCCGGCCAATTCCAGTCGAAATCCGCCAGCGGCTTGAAGCGGCCCAGACGGGCCGCGGCCAGCCGCCGCTCCAGACTGCGGCGCGCGCGCTCGGACTCCTCCCAGCCGATCAGCGCCTCGACCCACGCCGTATCGGCCGCGTCCGGCCAGTGCGCGAGCAGGCCGTGCAGTTGCAGCGTTTGCGCGCGCCGGCGCAGCGCATCACCGGGCGTGGTCATCGCGCACCTCGGTCAGTTCGTCATAGGCGTCGAGCCGCTGCGGCTCGACCGTCACATCGCGCGCCTGGACATGCGCGGGCAGCGCCACGTCGACGGGCGGCGGGCGCCGGTGGTGCTCGCGCCGGCGTTCGAGCGCGAGGTGCACCGCGTTGGGGTGCGGCACGCCGCGATCGAGCGCCTCGGTGACGGCCGCCTGCAGCTCGCCCGCCCCGTAGCGCTCCAGATACCCCAGCAAGGTGCGCAGCACGCGGCCGATCGGCTCGCCACGCTCGGCGGCGGCCGCGAGCAACGCGCGGCTGGCCGGCACCGCGCGGGTGAGCACGTCGGTGTCGCGCGCCGCCGCGGCGGCACGTTTGTGCGCGACTAACGCGGCCACATGCGCGGGCGCTTCGAGGGTCTCGCCGCGCCCATAGCTGCGCGCATGCTCGGCGAGCACCTGCGCGCCGTCCGTGATACGCACCTGCGTCGGGCTGGCGAGCACGGTGAGCGTGCGGCGCACCTGATCGTGCGGCACACTATAGTCGTTCAGATCGAAGCGCACATAGGGCGTCTTACCGACACTCACGGCCACCCGCTCGTCGGTCGGAAAGGGCGTATCGGGCAGTGGCAACAGCCGCGGCTGCTCCTGGGCGAAGGCCGCGCCGACGCAGAGCGCCGAGTCCTCGGGATGCCGGCGCGCGCGCGCCTCGCCGGCCATCCACTGGGCGGCCTGGGCGTTCAGATCGTCCAGGTCGGTGAAGCGGCGCGCCGCAAAAAATGCCGTGCGTATATACCGGATGGCACGTTCGACGCGCCCCTTCTCGTTGCCGCGAAACGGCGCCACCGGCCGCGGCTCGAAGCGATGATGGCCAGCAAACGCGAGTAGCGCCGGGTTGAAGCGGATCGCCTCGCCGTGGCGTTCGAGCACCGCGCTCTTTAGATTGTCATACAGCAGCACACGCGGACAGCCGCCCCAGGCGGCGAACGCCGCGGCATGGCCGCGCAGGAAATTCTCCATGCGGGCATCCAGATAAAAGCGCAGGAACACCTCGCGCGACCAGGACAGCACCATTACGAAGGCCACTAACGTGCGCCGCGCCCGGCGCACCTCGAGGTGCCCGAAGGCGGCCCAATCGACCTGCGCTTGCTCCCCCGGCAGGGTGGTCAGACGCAGATAGGCTTCGGCCCGCGGACGTGGGCGGTGCAAGGCGATCAAGTGGCGGAAATGGTCCGGGCCGCCCTCGTAGCCGCGGCTTCGCACCATCTCGTACAGGCGGCGCGCCGTCAGGGCGGGAAACTGCTCGAGCGTGTGGTTGATGAAGGGCAGGTAAGGATCGATGCGCGAAGCCCGGCGCAACACGCCGGCGCGCGGCAGCCCCGCCTGCGCGATCACGCGCGCCACGACGCTGCGATGGATGCCCAATTGGGCGGCGATGGTACCCATGCGCCAATGCTCGGCATGGTAATAGCGCAGGATTTGCGCTTCGCGTTCAAGGGAAATCGTCATGCGGGGTTCCTCTGCGTGCCGGCAGCATGGGCTGTGCCGCCGTGCGCCGGCCCTGGAGGAAGCCGCGCCGCACGAACGCCGAACAGCACCCGCCGCAAAAGTGACAGTGCCCGAGGACGCGGCCACCCGGCACCGCCGGCGTCAGCGCCTGCAGCGGGCTGCCTGGCAGTAGAGCAGGCGAGCCCTGCGCGGGGGAACCCTGATGCGTCACTATTTGTGCGGGCAGCGGGCTCAGGGCGGCGGGCGGCGGCGGCGCGAGGGGGGCCGCCGCGGACAAAACGGGCACGGTGGCGGCAGGCTGCCCGGCGTGTGCCTGCCGGCGTCGCAGCCGGCAGCGAGCCATGCGCCGTGCATGCATGTGGCGGCCGCGCCGGCATTGCTGATAGCGTCTGCCGGCCGCCCGCATCGAACTTTGCCGTGCCGTCTGCCCGCACGCGCGCGAACAATAGCGTTGCCCGCGGTCACAGTGTGAACAGATGAGCGTTTGCGCGCGGCAGCGCGCGCACAAGAACATACGCGCGGGGGGGTGCTGAACCGACACGTCCATGGGCCAAGCCTCCGATCACGCCATGGAGCGCTCGACAGACCCGCCCAAACAGTGGGATACTGCACCCGCATTGGTGCTTGGCACGGTGTGGGTACGACATCGGTGTGAACTTGGCGGTTTTGGCCGATGTCGTACCGGTTGCTCCTGGCCGCTCTATTGTGCCCGCGTTGGCCTCTCCTGCGCCGCGCCTACCTCATTCCCGAACTCTCGACCGATCCCGCCGCGCGCGGGCGGGGGCGTGTTTCCAGTCGCCCTACGGGCTCCTTCCAACACGCCCCCGCCCGCGCAAAACCTTCAGCCCTCCACCGTCTTCGCCAGCATCTCCCAACGAGCCTCTGCATCGTTCGTCGCCAGATTTGTGCGGGTTTGGGCAGCCATTGACAACTGGTTCATCCAGCATTAGCTCAACGTGATTTGAATTGCCAAGGTAGATAAGATCGGCTGCAGCACGCGGCGAAGCGTTGCCGGAAAAGTATTCAACGGCCTTTTCAAATCGCTCCTTGTCCAGGTATAGAAGGCCGTTCGGATTGGCACGAATTGGGTAATACTCATCATACGCTGCAAGGGGCTTACCGGGCAGCGCTTTCTCATCACCAACCGGCTTGGCGTGGTACCCGAACGCGTATATGCTTAATGCCGCGAAGAACAACGCGGGTACGATTGCCGACAACAGGACTTTGATGTTCACCGCGTTGCGAGATCCAAAGCCGACATATTTTTTGAGACTCGATACCATTTTGGCCGATCTTGTGTTACGGGCACATTATAGCGCGAGGCAACGGCTCCGTTGTAGGTGACGAAAATCGGTTTTAAATCTGCAGAGTGACTGCGCTGCCGGCGGCCAAGTCGCGGTCTGACGCGAGTTTTCCCTTAGATGCGGCATCGGCCGTCGCCGAGGGAAGCGCCGGCGCCGTCAATTGGGCAATGTTCCAGCACAGGTCATTACCGTGCTGGCGGTCATCCCCATCGAAATTCACAACCGCTTGCTACACGGAAGATCGCAGTAGCCGGCGCGGACCACTTCGTAGTCGGGGTAAGCCAAGCCGCCACAGGGCAGTCTAGGAGACTTTTGCCCCTACTAAACAACGTATGGAATGTTGAATGAGCGACCTAGGACAGGTTGCTCGGGACGGCGGTACAGGTTTATGCCCGATTTGCGCCGCAATTTGACTTCTGGCGGGATGGTGGCCTTAACTTCACGTCCCACCCGCGCATTATTCCAAGAAGAGGCGAGCAACGCGCGCCCCTGCCTCGTGGTGGGTACAACGTTGCGCACCGCGGACGCACTTGGCGTGCGCCCGCGGGGTCCCCACGTCGTGCCTAAAAGTGCAGCGGCCGCTTGTCCACCGCCAGGGCGGCTTCGTGCATGACTTCCGACAGCGTCGGGTGGGCATGGCAGATGCGCGCCAGGTCTTCCGAGCTGGCGGAAAATTCCATGGCCACGACGGCTTCGGATATGAGTTCCGAAGCATTGGTGCCTATGGCGTGCACACCCAGGATGCGGTCGGTGCTGGCACAGGCCAGCATTTTGATGAAGCCGGTGGTGTCGCCCTGCCCCATCGCGCGGCCATTGGCCAGGAACGGAATCTGCCCGGTACGGTAGGCGATGCCTTCGGCCTTGAGCTGTTGCTCGGTCTTGCCGACCCAGGCAATTTCCGGGTGGGTGTACATGACCCAGGGAATGCAGTCGTAATTGACGTGCCCGGCCTGGCCGGCGATGATTTCGGCAACCATCACGCCTTCTTCCATGCCCTTGTGCGCCAGCATGGGACCGCGCACCACGTCGCCCACGGCCCATACGTTGGGCAGGTTGGTGCGGCAATGGCCATCGACTTCGACCAGGCCACGATCGGTAACCGCGAGGCCCACCGCAGCGGCATTGAGGCCGTCGGTGTTCGGCACGCGGCCTATCGACACGATGAGCTTGTCGCATTCCAGCGTAGTCGCCTCGTCGCCCAGTTCGTAGCTCACGGCGATGCCGGCATCCGACTTGGTGACGCTTTTGATCGACACACCGAGCTTGATGTCCAGGCCCTGTTTCTGCGTGAATACTTTCCAGGCCTCTTTGGCGACACCCTGATCGGCCGCGGCCAGGAAGTCCGGCAGCGCTTCGAGTATGGTTACCTTGGAACCCAGGCGCTTCCAGACGCTGCCCAGTTCGAGGCCGATCACGCCGGCACCGATAATGCCCAGGCGTTGCGGGGTGGCGTCAAAATCCAGCGCGCCGACGTTGTCGCAAATATCGACGTTGTCGACCGGAATATTGGGCAGGTGACGTGCGCGCGAGCCGGTGGCGATGATCACGTGCTTGGCCAGCACGCGCTCTTCGGTACCTTCTTTGGTCAGCGCCACGTCCAGCGCCCACAGGTCGCCCTCCTGGCCCGCGAAGCGCGCGTGACCGGGCAGCAACGTGACCTTGTTCTTCTTGAACAGGCCCTTGATGCCGCCGGTGAGCTGGTTCACGATATTGCTCTTGCGCTTTTGCATGGTCGCGATGTCCACGCTCACGCCCTCGGCCTTGATGCCGTGCATCAGGAAGCCGTGGTTGATCTGATCGTAATTTTCAGACGACTGCAGCAGCGCCTTGGACGGGATGCAGCCCACATTCAGGCAGGTGCCGCCCAGGCGAACTTCGCCCTTGGGGTCGGCGTACGGTGCGGATTCCGCACAGGCGCTGGAGAAGCCCAGTTGCGCCGCACGGATCGCGGCGACGTAACCGGCGGGGCCGCCGCCGATCACCACTACGTCGAATTGCTTGGCCATGTGTTTTCCTTCGTGTTTTGTGTGCGGTCCGGGCCCCCGGCCCGGACCGCCGGGGCTTAGACGCCCAGCAGCAGGCGCGCGGGATCTTCCAGCGCCTCTTTCATGGTGACCAGGCCCAGCACGGCTTCGCGGCCGTCGATGATGCGGTGGTCGTAGGACATGGCGAGATAGTTGATCGGGCGGATCACGATCTGGCCATTTTCAACCACCGGGCGGTCCTTGGTGGCGTGTATGCCCAGGATGGCCGACTGCGGCGGGTTGATGATGGGCGTGGACAGCATGGAGCCGAATACGCCGCCGTTGGAAATCGAGAACGTTCCGCCGGTCAGTTCTTCGATGGTGATTTTGCCGTCCTTGGCGCGCTTGCCGAAATCGCCGATGGCCTTCTCGATGTCGACGATGGACATCTGGTCGGCGTCACGCAGGATGGGCACGACCAGGCCGCGCGGCGAGCCGACCGCGATGCCGATGTCGAAATAGCCGTGGTACACGATGTCGCTGCCGTCCACCGAGGCGTTCAGCACAGGGAATTTTTTCAGCGCGGCCACGGCGGCCTTGACGAAAAAGCCCATGAAGCCCAGGCGCACGCCGTGTTCCTTTTCGAACTTGTCGGCGTATTTCTTGCGCAGATCCATGACCGGCGCCATGTTGACCTCGTTGAACGTGGTCAGGATGGCGTTTTCGGATTGCGACTGCAGCAGGCGCTGCGCCACGCGGGCACGCAGGCGCGACATGGGCACGCGCTGTTCGGCGCGGCCGGACAGGTCGGCCGGCAGGGCGACCGGCGCAGCCGGGGCCGGTGCAGCCGGCTTGGCCGGCGCGGCGGCCGGCGCGGCGGCTGCAGCGCCCATGGCGTCTTCTTTGGTCACGCGGCCACCGCGGCCGGTGCCGGCCACGTCGGCGGCAGAAACGCCTTTTTCTTCCAGGATTTTCTTCGCCGCCGGCATGGCCACGCCGGCCGCACTGGCGGCTGCGGGCGCGGCAGGAGCCGGCGCGGCGGCCGGCGCCGCAGCGGCGGCAGGTGCCCCCGCACCGGCTTTGGCTTCGGTGTCGATCTGCGCGATCAGCTCGCCGCTGGTGACGCTGCTGCCATTGGCCTTGATGATTTTTACCAGCACGCCGGCGTCGGGGGCCGGAGTTTCCAGCACCACCTTGTCGGTTTCGATGTCGATGAGGTTTTCGTCGCGCGCGACGGCATCACCCTCTTTTTTGTGCCAGGAAACCAGCGCCGCTTCGGCGACCGACTCGGACAGCTGCGGTACTTTGACTTCAATAATTGCCATGATCCATCCCCATTCTTATCTGTCAGGACTTCGAAACGCCGAGGGCGGCCTCGATCACTGCCTTTTGTTGCACATTGTGCTTCGCGTAATAACCCACGGCCGGCGAAGCCGAAGCCGGGCGGGCGACCACATCCAGCGTAAGTTTGTCGCCCAGGTGGGCAACGAAATGGTGCCGCGACGAATACCAGGCGCCCTGGTTCAGCGGCTCTTCCTGCGTCCAGATCAGTTCGGTGGCGTTCGGGAATTTCTTCATCTCCGCCGCGAAGGCCTTATCCGGGAAGGGATAGAGCTGTTCGAGGCGCAGCAGCGCCACGTCTTCGATCTTGTGCTCGCGGCGCACCGCCAGCAATTCGTAATACACCTTGCCGGCGCACACCACGACGCGCTTCACGCCGGCCGGATCGATCGCATCCTTTTCGCCGATCACGGTCTGGAACTTGCCTTTGGCCAGTTCGTCCAGGCTGGAAATCGCGTCCTTGTGGCGCAGCAGCGACTTGGGCGTGATGATGATGAGCGGCTTGCGGAATTTGCGCTTCATCTGGCGCCGCAGCAGGTGGTAAATCTGCGCCGGCGTAGACGGCACGCTTACCTGCCAGTTGTGGTCGGCACACAGTTGCATGTAGCGCTCCAGGCGCGCGGAAGAGTGTTCCGGGCCCTGACCTTCGTAGCCGTGCGGCAGCATGCACACCAGACCGCAGGCGCGGCCCCACTTGGCTTCGCCGGACGCGATGAACTGGTCGAACACCACCTGGGCGCCGTTGGCAAAGTCGCCGAACTGGGCTTCCCAGATCACGAGTTCGTTCGGTTCCGCGGTCGAATAGCCGTATTCGAACGCCAGCACGGCTTCTTCCGACAGCACCGAGTCGATCACGATGAACGGCGCCTGACCTTCCTGCAGATGCTGCAGCGGGATGTAGTTGCCGGAATCCCAGCGCTCGCGCTTCTGGTCGTGCCATACGGCGTGACGGTGGAAGAAGGTGCCGCGGCCGCAATCTTCACCCGACACGCGCACGCCGAATCCTTCCGCAACCAGCGTGGCATAGGCGAGGTTTTCGGCCATGCCCCAATCGAGCGGGGCCTTGCCTTCGGCCATGGCGCGGCGGTCATCGACGATTTTCTGTACGCGCGAGTGCAGCGTAAAGCCTTCCGGCACCGTCGCAAGTTTGGCGCCGAGCTTTTTCAGCTCGGTGACGCTCACCTTGGTGTCGCAGTCGTCGGTGTACTTCTGGTCCAGGAACGGCGTCCAGTCGATCGCAAATTTGCGCTGATGGTCGGACAGCACGGGGTTTTCGACCAGCCGGCCCTCATCCAGCGCGGCGCGGAAATCCTTGATCATCTGTTCCGGCACGTCGGCGCCGATCACGCCCTGCGCCACCAGTTTGTCCGCGTACACCTTGCGCGTGCCCGGGTGCGACTGGATGCGCTTGTACATGAGCGGCTGGGTGACCATGGGCTCGTCCTGTTCGTTGTGGCCGAGCTTGCGGAAACAGATCAGATCGACCACCACGTCGCGCTTGAATTCCTGGCGGAAATCCACAGCCAGTTTGGTCACGAAAGCCACCGCCTCCGGATCGTCGCCATTGACGTGGAAAATCGGCGCCTCGATCATCTTGAAAATGTCGGTGCAATAGAGCGAGGAGCGATAGTCGCGCGGATCGGAGGTGGTGAAACCGATCTGGTTATTCACGACGATATGCACCGTGCCGCCCGTGCCGTAGCCGCGCGTCTGCGAGAAATTCAGCATTTCCTGGTTCACGCCCTGGCCGGCCACGGCGGCGTCGCCATGCACCAGCACGGCCAGCACCTGCGACCCGGTCTTGTCGGAACGGCGGCGCTGGCGCGCATAGACCGAACCCACCACGACCGGATTGACGATTTCCAGGTGCGAGGGGTTGAAGGCCAGCGTGAGGTGCACCGGGCCTCCCGGCGTATTCACGTCGGACGAAAAGCCCATGTGGTACTTCACGTCGCCGGCGCTTAGGTCGGCCACGTGTTTGCCTTCGAATTCCTCGAACAGCATTTTGGGCGCCTTGCCCAGCGTGTTGACCAGCACGTTCAGGCGGCCGCGGTGGGCCATGCCGATCACGATTTCCTGCACGCCCTGGCCGCCCGCAACGCGCACCAGTTCGTCCATCGCGGCGATGGTGGATTCACCGCCTTCGAGCGAAAAGCGCTTCTGGCCGACATAGCGGGTATGCAGGTAACGCTCCAGCGTTTCGGCCGCGGTCACGCGCTCGAGCAAACGCTTTTTCTGGTCCGCGCTCAGCGTCGCCTGGCTGCGCCCGGGTTCCAGACGCGACTGCAGCCAGCGCTTCTGCTGGATGTCCGATATGTACATGTACTCGGCGCCCACGGTGCTGCAGTAAGTCTGTTTGAGGGCGTCGATAATTTCACGCAGGGTAGCCTGATCGGCACCGTACTGAAAAGAGCCGGTAGAAAAGCTGTCGCCCAGATCGGCTTCGGTAAAGCCGTAGAACGCGGGCTCCAGTTCCGGAATGGCGGGGCGCTCGGTACGCTTGAGCGGATCGAGTTGGGCCCAGCGGTTGCCCAGAAAACGATAGGCGTTGATCATCTGCAGTACGGCAATCTGGCGCTTGTCCGTGCCGCCTCCCTGGGCGACGCGCACCGGCGGCCGCTTGGCCAGTTCCGCGAATGACGCAATGATGGGCGCGTGGGCCACGTCCTGCCCGCCGGGCAGGTTCTGCATGTTGTCGAAATATTCGCGCCAGGCCTCGGAAACCGAAGCCGGATTGGCGAGATAGGATTCGTACAGTTCCTCGACATAAGGAACGTTGGAGCCAAACAGATAGGAATTGCTCAGCATTTGCTTCATGGTTCGTACCACCTCCTGAGGTCGATCCCCTCCGGCGCGAGTATGGGCTGACGCCGGATGAATTGCGGCGGCCCGCAGGCCGCCGCTTATACAGGCTTATGTGCTGCTCAGCGTTGCGCGAGCGGCGCGACCGTGCGGGTCGTGGCGCCGGTGAACAGTTGGCGCGGACGGCCAATTTTCTGTTCCGGATCGGCGATCATTTCGGTCCATTGGGCCATCCAGCCCACGGTGCGCGCGAGCGCGAATATACCCGTGAACAGCTGCGTCGGAATGCCGAGCGCGCGCTGCACGATGCCGGAATAGAAGTCGACGTTCGGATACAGCTTCTTGCTCACGAAATAGTCGTCTTCCAGCGCGATCTTTTCGAGCGCGATGGCGAGCTTGAACAGGCGGTCGTTTTCCAGTCCGAGTTCGGCCAGCACTTCCTGGCAGGTCTGCTGCATGAGCTTGGCGCGCGGGTCGAAATTCTTGTAGACGCGATGGCCGAAACCCATGAGCTTGAAGGTGTCGTTCTTGTCTTTGGCACGCTTGATGTATTCATTGACGCGCGAAGCGTCGCCGATTTCTTCCAGCATGTTCAGACAGGCTTCGTTGGCGCCGCCGTGCGCGGGACCCCACAGGCAGGCGATGCCCGAGGAAATGCAGGCGAAGGGGTTGGCACCGGACGAACCGGCCAGACGCACCGTGGAAGTCGAGGCGTTCTGTTCGTGGTCGGCGTGCAGGATCAGGATGCGGTCGAGCGCACGCACCAGCACCGGGTTCGGTTCGTACTTCTCGCACGGCGTGCCGAACATCATGTACATGAAGTTGGCGGTGTAGGAGAGGTCGTTGCGCGGGTACATGAAGGGCTGGCCGATGCCGTACTTGTACGTCATGGCGACGATGGTCGGCAGCTTGGCGATCAGGCGTATGCCCGAAATCATGCGGTGTTCGGGGTTATTGATGTCGAGCGAGTCGTGATAGAAGGCCGACAGCGCGCCCACCACGCCAACCAGCACCGCCATCGGGTGCGCGTCGCGGCGGAAGCCCTGGAAGAAGCGCGACAACTGCTCGTGCACCATGGTGTGGCGCTTCACGCGGGTGGTGAAGTCGTCGTATTCGGTCTTGTTGGGCAGTTCGCCGTTCTTGATCAGGTAGGCAACTTCGAGGAAGTCGCAATTCACGGCCAGCTGCTCGATCGGGTAGCCGCGGTAGAGCAATTCACCCTTGTCGCCGTCGATGTAGGTGATGGCCGATTTGCACGCCGCCGTCGACATGAAGCCGGGGTCGAACGTAAACATGCCCGTCTTGGCATACAGGCTGCGGATGTCGATCACGTCGGGCCCGACGGTGCCGGACAGTACGGGGAGCTCTGCGGTCTTGCCTTCGACGCTGAGCGTCGCGGTGCGTTGAGTGGTCATGCGTGTTCCTCTGTGCTCTCGATGAAAACAGTCTGCCGGGCGAGCCCGCGTTGGCTAAACCTTGCGCAGCAACTCGACCAACCCCTTTAAGTCGTCCTCTTCACACTCCTCGCGCCCGCTTACGATGGCCCATAGATGCGGGTCGTCATAATCGAGCAGACGGGAAAGTGCCTCCAGCTCCTCTGGTGCAAGCGTGTCGAAGTCGCGCGCGAGAAAGCGCTGGAACGCGATGTCGAGTTCCAGCAAACCACGGCGGCTGCGCCAGCGCAACCGCCCCCTCAACAACGCTTCTGCGTCCGACTGCACCGTTTGTTTCTTTGCGTTCGTTGGCGTTTCAGATTGCGCGGCGGACCATCATGTCCTTGATCTTGCCGATGGCCCGGGTGGGGTTGAGCCCCTTGGGACAGACGTCGACGCAATTCATGATGGTATGGCAGCGGAACAGGCGATACGGATCTTCCAGGTTGTCCAGGCGCTCGCTGGTCGCCTGATCGCGCGTATCGGCGATAAAGCGGTAAGCAGCCAGCAGGCCGGCCGGCCCGACGAACTTGTCGGGATTCCACCAGAACGACGGACAGGACGTCGAACAGCAGGCGCATAGTATGCACTCATACAGGCCGTTCAGTTCTTCGCGGTCTTCGGGCGACTGCAGGCGCTCGCGTTCGGGCGGGGGTTCGTTGTTGATCAGGTAAGGCTTGATCGAGTGGTACTGCTTGAAAAACTGCGTCATGTCGACGATGAGGTCGCGCACCACCGGCAGACCAGGCAGCGGGCGCAGCACGACCGGCGACTGCAGGTTATCCATGTCGGTCAGGCAGGCCAAGCCGTTCTTGCCATTGATGTTCATGGCATCGGAACCACATACGCCTTCGCGGCACGAACGCCGGAAGGACAGCGTATCGTCCTTCGCCTTGAGTTTGACCAGCGCGTCGAGCAGCTTGCGGTCGGTGGAATCGAGTTCGACCGACAAAGTCTGCATGTACGGCTTTTCGTCCTTGTCCGGGTTGTAGCGGTAAATGCTGAATTCGACTGTACGGGAAGACATCCTGAGTTCCTCAGTAAGCGCGCTTCTTGAGCGCGATGGTGTCGACGCTCAGGGGTTTTAGATTGACCGGCTTGTATTCGAGGCGGTTGCCGTCGCGATTCCAGAGCGTGTGCTTGAGCCAGTTCTTGTCATC
>JAEUNN010000662.1 GCA_016791085.1 Rhodocyclaceae bacterium
CATGCCGCGGTCGTGCATGTACTTCATGAAGCGCGCCTGGTAGATGGCCATGATCGGGCCCAGGCCCATGGATACGGTCGGGAATTGCCAGAAATCCGGCATGAGCCAGGGGTGCGGATAGGACGAAATGCCCTTGCCGTCGACTTCCTGGCGGAAATTGTCGAGTTGATCCTGGCTCAGGCGGCCGAGCAGGAAAGCGCGCGAATACACACCCGGCGCGGAGTGACCCTGCACGAACACCAGATCGCCGCCCTGTTGCTCATTGGGAGCTTTCCAGAAATGGTTGTAGCCCACGTCGTACAGCACCGCGGCCGATGCAAACGAGGCGATATGGCCGCCCACGTTAGTGTGCTTGTTGGCGCGGATCACCATCGCCAGCGCATTCCAGCGCACATAGTTGCGGATGGCTTCTTCTATCGTCTGGTCGCCCGGCAGGCGCGTCTGCTTGCCGACCGGAATCGTGTTGATGTACTGCGTGGTGGCCGAGAACGGCAGATTGATGCCGGCCTCGTTCGCGCATTCGATCAACTTTTCGAGCAGGTAATGCGCGCGCTCATCGCCGCCTTGTGCGATGACCGCTTGCAATGCGTCCAGCCACTCTTGCGTTTCTTGCGCGTCGGGGTCATCGCGCAGTCTGATATCCGGTACAGCCGACATGTGTCTTCTCCTCATGAGATGCGGGGGTGTTGTTCAACGTTGTGTAGCACGGGTCGCGCGTTTGGCGCGTGTCGAACCGGTTCGGGCGGGTCCTCCCAACCGATGTTTCGCATTGTAAAACGGCAGTTCATGATGTGCAATAGGCGCAAACCACAATTCCAAAACTTTTAGCGTAGATTCAGCGTAGTTTGCGCATCGAAAATGTCCTGGATTTGTCTCCCCGCATTGCGCTGTGGCGGCGCCTCGCGGCGCGCCGGCAGAGCCCGTTAGTTATTGCGCTGGGTGTTGCCGTACGCCGATACGACCATGCCATTGCGCACTTCCCCCAGCACCGGTACCTGGGCCGACTTTATGGCTTCGTGATCGCCGCGCGAAAACGGCCGCTCGTAGCGCTGCACCACGCCATCCACCGGATGTTGCAGATTTTCCAGCGCTGCCCGCAACGCCGGCCCGTCGTGCGTGGGACTTTGCCGCAGCGCCGCGGCCAACAACAGCATCGCGTCATAGCCTTGCGCGGCGGCGCTGGGCGAGGGAATGCGTCCGGCGCCGTAAGCTTTCTGCCAGGCCGCCATGAACACGCGCTGGCGCTCGTTCCTGGCCTCATGCAGCATGGTTTGCGGCATGCGCGCGCCTTCCGCGTTGGGGCCGGCGCTATCCAGGAAATTCGACATCGACAAGGTCCAGCTTCCTATTAGAGGTACGCGCCAGCCCAGCCGCGCCGCCACATTGGCGATGGCGGCCAGTTCCGGGCCTATGCCGTATGTAAGCAGGGCCTGCGCGTCGGCCGCGCGCGCGCGCGAAACCTGTTTGGTCATGTCCGCCCCGCGCAGGTCGAAACGTTCCACCAGCACCGGCTTCAGACCGCGCCGCGCCAGCGCCGCTTCCAGATCTTCGCGCCCCAACAGCCCGTAATTGGTGCTGTCGTGCAGGATGGCGAGGCGCGTGAAGCGGCGTTTGTCCACGGCCTCCGCGACGATCATTTCGGCCTGGATGGAGTCGTTGGCGGACACGCGGAATATGTAGTTGTCGGCATAGCGGGGCGCGTGGAACTGGCGCGTAATGATCGAGCCGGTGGCCACCGCCGTGAGCATGGGCATGCGTGCGTCCTGATACACGCGCTGGCTGGCCAGCGCCACGCCGGTATTCACGATGCCCACCACCGCCACGACGTTTTCGCGCGCCACGAATTCCTGCGCGATGCGCACGCCGCGCTCGGGACGCGCCTCGTCGTCGCGCTCCACCAGTATCAGAGGTTGGCCCTGTACGCCGCCCGCCGCGTTGATTTCCGCCGCGGCGAGGCGTATGCCGTCGCGCATCGAAAGCCCCATCGGGGCCGAGCCGCCCGTAAATGGTCCGCTCACGCCTATGCGCAGCCCGTCGGCAGCCAGCGCGGGCGCTGCCGTGAGGAACAGCGCGAGCAGCAACGCCGCCAGCCTGCCGGCCGCGGCGAGCCATGCGCGCGCCCGCGCATGACGGCAGCGCGCCGCCGGCAAGGGGCCGGGGCGGCCGCGAACACCTTCCGCGCCTGCGCGCAAAGGGCTCCTCCAATTGTGGTGCGGCGCGGCCTCGCATGTGCCGGCGCCGCTATTGTTCATGGTTGTCTCCGCCTGCCACTATGGCCCGCGCCGCGGCCGTGCGCCATAAGGGGAAGTCCTGACCCGCTCACGCGGCGAATTGGCGCGGCGCTTGCGGAGGGCGCCGGTGCGGCGTCGTGGAGACGGCGGCGAGCTTGCCGCACCTGCCGAGGCGGCTTAGTCACAGGGTAGTGCAGGCAGCATGCCGGCGCGGGAATTTGAATGCGGGCGGCGGGCGCGGCAACATCGAGCAAACGCGTCCGAGACTTGGCCCAGTCCGGCCGACGCCATGGCTGGGCAGCGGCTCACGCAGGGACGGCTGATTGAGTGCGTCGTTGCGGCACAGACGGCATGCGATTCCGGCAGGTGGTGGCGCGGCTCGATGCGCACCCGAATCGGAACCGGCTCGCCGGCCGTGCTGGCGGCCTCGCTGGGTCGTAGTCAGCCAGGATAAGGAGTACACCCGATGGCGCGCCGGCCAATCCCGGCTAAGCTGGCAAGGTTCGCAAGCCGGGCGCGTGGTGTGCGCGGGGCAGGACCGACAGGCGCGTTCCAGCGCGCACCGAACCGGGCACTATGACTAGTATCGAATCCGCAAACGATTTCGGCGGCGCTGCCAGGCGCGGGCGCTGGTACTGGAATTTGCCGTTCGCGGCGGTGGCGGTTTTCGCGCTGGCCATGCTCGCCACGGTGTGGGGCCTGCAGAAGCGCGAAACCGATGCGGCGCTCGATACGCTGGCGCGCGACATGCAGTGGGCCGAACAGACCATGCGCATGCACCTCGCGGCGGATCAGGAATTTCTGGCTCAGCTCGCGCGCGATCTGGCCGGCGGCAGTCTTACGGCGGACGAATTCCAGGTCCTTGCCAATCAGTTTCTCGCCAACAATCCGCACTTGTCCGCGGTCGTGTGGGTGGACGCCGAGGACACGGTGCGCTGGAGCGCGCCGTTCGAAGGCACCGAACGCGTGGCCGGGGAACGCCTGGGCGGCGCACAGGCCGCCGCCGCGCAAATCGCGCGCAGTTCGGGTCATGCCGTGTATACGCCGCCATTTGGCGACCTGCGCGGCCGGCTGGTGGTGGAGGTGTACGTACCGGTGGCGCGCGCCACGCAGTCGCTGGGCGTGATGGGCGGCGTCTATGCGGCAGACGGGTTCTTGCAGCATCTGGTGCCGGCCTGGTTTGCCGAGAAATACCGTCTGGCCGTGCTGGGGCCGAACGGCGAGCCGGTTGCGGCCGCCACGGCCACGGCGGCGCTCGACGAAGCCTTGTCACGCAGCGTCGAAATGGAGCCGCTCGGCAAATTGCGCCTGGTGGCGACCGTGTATAGGACCGAATCGCTGCTGGTGCGCGTTGGGCCCATCATGGTGATCGTGGCGCTGTCGGCGCTGGTCGTGGCAAGTCTGGCGGTGTTGCGGCTGCACCTGGCGCGGCGCCTGCGCGCGGAGCGCGAGCGCGACGCGCTGTTCAATCTTTCTCTGGACCTGTTGTGCATACAGCGCATGGACGGCAGTTTCGTGCGCGTGAATCCGGCCTTCAAGCGCCTGCTCGGCTATTCGCAGGGCGACATGGCCGGGCGTGCGCTGCTGGAACTGGTGCACGAAGAAGACGTGTCGGCCACCGTGGACCACTTGCGGCGCCTGGTGTCCGGCCTGCCCGTCGTGTTCGAAAATCGCTGCCGCTGCGCCGACGGCAGCTACAAGTGGGTGCAGTGGAACGTCAATCCGGTGCCGCACGAAAAGCTCGTCTATGCGGTGGGCCACGACGTAACCTTGCGGCGCGCGCGCGAAGAGGCGCTGAATGCGGAAACGGCGTTTCGCCGCGCCATGGAAGAATCCGTGGTGACCGGCCTGCGCATGATCGCCATGGACGGCACGATACGTTACGTGAATCGCGCCTTCACGCGCATGACCGGATTTTCCGAGGAAGAACTGGTCGGCCGCCGCCCCCCCTATCCCTACTGGCCGACCGATCTGCGCGGGGAATTGCAGGGCGTGCTGGACCGCGCCCTGTCCGGGCGCATACCGCCCGAAGGCTGGGAAGTTCGCATACAGCGCAAGAACGGCGAGCGTTTCGACGTGCGCCAGTTCGTATCGCCCTTCATCGATGGAGCCGGCCGGCATATAGGCTGGATGAGTGCCATGCACGACATTACCGAACCCAAGCGCGCACGCGCGGAACTGGAACAGGCGCATGCGCGCTTCGTGACCGTGCTGGATGGCCTGGACGCTGCGGTATTCGTGGCGGACGTGGACAGCAGTGAAATCCTGTATGCCAACCGTGCCTTCAAACAGATATACGGCTACGACGCGGTAGGCTGCAACGCGGACGAACTGACGCGGGATTGCCATCCCGGCGCGGAAGCGGTACGCCATGCACTGGCCGCGCTGGAGCCGGGCAGCGCGCTGCCGGCGGAACTGCTGGAAGTGGAAATATGCCATGCGCGCAGCGGCCGCTGGTATAACCTGCGCGAGCGGGCATTGCGCTGGGTGGATGGGCGGGTGGTGCGCATGCAGGTGGCGAGCGACGTGACCGACCGCAAGCTGGCGGCCGAAGAAGCGGACCGCCAGCAGCAGCGCCTGCAGCAAACCGCGCGCCTGATCACCATGGGCGAAATGGCATCCAGCCTGGCCCACGAATTGAACCAGCCGCTCGCGGCCATCACCAATTACGCGATGGGTTGCGTGGCGCGCCTGGAATCCGGCAACTGGCGCAACGACGATTTGCTGGGCGCCATGCGCAAAGCCGGCTTTCAGGCCGAGCGGGCCGGGAAAATCGTGCGCCGCATGCGCGATTTCGTGCGCTGGCGCGAACCTTGCCGCCTTCCGGCGAGCTTGCCGCGCATCATCGAAGAGGCGGTCGGATTTGCCGAAATCGAAGCGCGCAAAACCGGCGCGCGCATCCACGTGGAACTGCCGGAAAGTTTGCCGGAAGTTTATGCGGACCCGATCATGATCGAACAGGTGGTGTTGAATCTGGTCAAGAACGGCGTTGAAGCCATGCACGACACCCCCGCCTCACGGCGCGACCTGCGCGTGGGCGCCCATGTCAGCGATGGCATGGTGGCGGTCGATGTGGCCGACTATGGCCACGGCATAGACAAGCACGAGCTCGAGCGGCTGTTCGCCCCGTTTTTCACTACCAAGCCTGAGGGCATGGGCATGGGGCTGAATATTTGCCGCTCCATCATAGAATTTCACGAAGGGCGCCTGTGGGCCGAACCCAATCCGGCCGGCGGCAGCATTTTTCGGTTTACGCTTCCGTTTGCGTCAACCAGGGAGGAAGTTGAGTGAGTCGTCCGGCGCAATCCGAACAAATCATTTATGTCGTCGATGACGACGAAGCCATGCGCGATTCGGCGGCATGGTTGCTGGAATCGCGCGGTTTCAGTGTTCGCACGCTGGAGTCGGCCGAGGCGTTCCTGGAAATTTACGGCCCGGCTTTGTCCGGCTGCCTCATCCTGGACGTGCGCATGCCCGGCATGAGCGGGCTGGAACTGTTCGAAAAGCTGCGTCACACGGCCGGGCGCACGCCCTTGTTGCCGGTCATATTCGTAACCGGCCACGGCGACGTGCCCATGGCGGTCGGAGCGCTCAAACAGGGCGCGGCGGATTTCATAGAAAAGCCGTTCAACGACCAGGAACTCGTCCGACTGGTCGAACAGTGCCTCGCGCGCGAACGCGAAATGCGCGCGCGCCACCATGAAACGCTGGATGACCTGCGCCGGCTCGAATCGCTGACCGAGCGCGAAACCGAAGTCATGCGGCTTATCGTGGC
>JAEUNN010000671.1 GCA_016791085.1 Rhodocyclaceae bacterium
CGCGATGGAACGGCCGGAAGGGGCCGGCCTGCGCAATGTCGGCGAAGGCATTTATGTCGATCCCGACCTCACCGCCAAGGATGTGGCTGAAATTCGCAGGCTGGTTGCTCACGCGCGAAAGCGCGTGGCGGCGTTTTACGGTGATTCCAGGCAGCGTCCGAAAATAATTTTCTGCGACAGCGACGACTGCTATAGCGGCTTCGGCGCCATCGGGTCCGGCTTTTCGGACGGCAAAAACGTCGTCATTTCGCCCTCGGGGCGGTGCGAGGCGGTCATTGCGCACGAACTTGCCCATGTCGAATTATCCGGCCGGCTCGGTGGGCTGGAGCACGTGATCGACAAGGTGCCGCAATGGTTCGACGAGGGGCAGGCGGTGTTCATCAGCGGCGCCGAGGAATTCAACGAACAGAACTGGCTCGCCGCGACCGACAACGGCCAGCAGGCGCCCAGCCTCGACGAGTTGCGCTCGGTGGACAACTGGAACCGCGTCAATGGCCGCCATGGCGAAGGCATGCAGCTCACCTATGGCACGGCCATGCGCGAAATGGCGCGCTGGTTCAAGCGTGCGGGAAACAAAGGTTTGGTCCGCCTGCTCGAAGCCCTGCGCCATAACGAGAGGTTCGAACTGGCTTATGCCAGGCTGGAAAATGCCGCGCCGCCGGCTGAAGCAGCGTCCGCGCAAAGTCCGGCGCCTGCGGATAGCCCGCCGTCTGCGGAAACGGTGGCGCATGCCGAAGCCACCCATCCGTGGGCCGGCACGGCACGCCCGAAAGTCGATGGGCCCATGGAGCCGAAAGGTCGGGCGACGTTCTGAATGTGCCGCGTCTGGCGTTCGTGACGGGGGCCACTCTGCGCGGAATTGCGCGGGCCTTAAGGTCGGTCGCGCGCCGGTGTGGAATTCCCGCTGCAAACCGGTACAACCGGGTTCAGGCGCCCGGCGCACCGCCGCGGGTTGTTGACCGCCGTGGCCGGCTGCGCATGCCAGGCGAAGAAAACGAGAACGCCGCAACAGCGGCGTCATCTCGGGCCACACGCCACCCGGCCCCCGCGAGCGGGCACCGGGTGCGCTGCACTATCGGGTGCTTGGCGGGTTAATCGCCCGTGAAGGCCTGGCGGTAGGAGGCGTTGCCGTCGGCGCCGCTGCTGCTGTACCCGGCTTTGCCCGGCGACGGTTCCATCGGGGCAATCCTGGTGGTGCTGCCCAAGAATGCCCTCGCGTAGGCATCATGGCCGCTCCATGACGTGCCACTCGAGCCGTAGCTGGCTTTTCCCGCCATTTCAGTTCCGTCGTCGGAGGGGATGCTCGCTCCCAGGAACGCCTTGTCGTAGGCGTCGTGGGACATGTCCCTGGCGACCGCGCTTCCTGCGGCTGTGGCCAATGCGATGCTCATGATCAAAACTAGCTTGTTGGGTTTCATGACGACTCTCCTAGGATGAGCGGCCGGCTCCATGGCGGGACGATGCCAAACGGCGGTCACGGTACGGGACCGCGCAGGCGCGGCGAGGCGGAATTGCGATGATCCGTTGCGAGCCGCGCTACGGCTTGCGCGCGCGGTCTTGGGAAACCCGACGTCTTGCAAGCCTGGTGCTGCCGGCTGCAACTCCGTCTCGCGGGCCCTGGCATCCGCGATGGGATACAGAGGAAGTGACGGTCCGCATCCCTGTTATAGAACATGGTCACCGTGTCCCGTGAAATTTTTATATACCGGCTTCCGGGGTACCGCAGCGATGCGTTGCGCCGGGCCGCAGAGTGCGCAAACGAGCCGGAAAATGCCTGTGCGGTCCGGCCCGTGACAGGCCGGCGGGCGGTATTTGGGCGGGCCTGACCTCGTGTAGAGGCTTGCCTTGCACGGGAACGCAAATGGAGGAAAGCTGGTATCGAATCGGCCCGAGCGGAAGCTCGGGGCCGTTCGATTTGACTGGTAGGTCGTGGCGGATTCGAACCGCCGACCAACGGATTAAAAGTCCGCTGCTCTACCGGCTGAGCTAACGACCCGAAGCCTGCGATTATAGCTCGGCTCGTGCGGGCCGGTCAAACCGTGCTTGCTGCGGCGGCACTATCGCTCGCGCTGCTCAGGCTGCGCGCGACAGTCGCCAATATTCGAATTTCATGGTGGCCGCCGCTCCGGCGATGGTGGCCGCAAGCGTCAGGAATGACCCGATGGCCAGCGTCGATACGCCCGTGACGCCCTGGCCTATGGTGCACCCCAGGCCGATTACGCCGCCGCTGCCTATCAGTGCGGCGCCCGCCAGGTGGCGCAGCAAGTCCGCCCGGCTCGTGAACCACTCGATGCGCAGGCTGCGCGACATCAGCGCGTGCAGGAAAGAACCCGTCAGCACACCGGCGGCCGCCATGATGCCGAAATCGACGCGGCTCACGTCCAGCGGGCGCCCCAGCCAATGTACGGTATCGCCCAGGGGGCTGATGAAGGTATAGGACTGCGCCGCCACGCGCAGGGGCGGCTGGTCGGCGAATTGCGCCCAGTCCTGCCAGGCCAGGCCGGGTGCGCCGGCGGTCAGATACCAGGCCGCGGTGACGCCCAGGCCGACCGTCAATCCACCCCACAGATGGTCCGGGTTGGAGCGGAAGTCGCGCCCGGCCAGTATGACTGCCAGCATGCACGCCGCAAGCAGCGCGCCGGTGCCGGCATTGCCCGTGCCGAGCAGATCGCCCAGGGCCTGGCTCGCTTTGCCGTGCGCGGCCAGGTCTATGCTGAGCGGCGCGAACAGCGGCTGTACGATGCGGCCGTACCAGTCGCCCCACATGAACGGGTAGGCGCAGAGCGCCGCAACGGCCAGCACTACCAGCGACTTGAAGTTGCCGCCGCCCAGGCGGACCAGGCTGCGATTGCCGCAGCCCGAGGCCAGCGTCATGCCGGCGCCGAACATCAGGCCGCCGCACAGATGGCGCGCCCAATTGAATTCGGGCTGGCGATAAGGCGGAAAGCTGCCGGCGCCGAGGTTTGCCAGTGCGGTTGCATCGAGCACGGCCACCCCCAGCATGGCGACTGCGCTGGCCAGCATCCAGGCGCGCAAGCGCCCGCTGTCGCCGAAATTGACCCAGTCGGATACTGCCCCCATGGCGCAGAAATGCGTGCGCTGCGACACCGCACCCATGACGGCGGCGATACCGAAAGCCGCCGCCAGCACGATGTGGTGTATGGAATAGTCCATGCGCTAGGTGGGGGCCGGCTGCAGCTGCAAGCGTGCCGCTCAGAGCAGCACGATGTCGAACTGCTCCTGCGAATAGCTTGCTTCGGCGTGCAGCGATATCGGCTTGCCGATGAAATCCGACAACATGGCGAGCGACTGGGATTCTTCCTCTAGGAACAGGTCGATCACGTTGGGCGCGGCCAGTATGCGGAATTCGCGCGCGTCCAGAAATTGCCGCGCTTCGCGCAGCAATTCCCGCAGCACCTCGTAGCACATGGTTTGCGCGGTGCGGACTTCGCCGCGGCCGCCGCAG
>JAEUNN010000712.1 GCA_016791085.1 Rhodocyclaceae bacterium
GCACTACTTTTTCCGCCTGTCCGATGCGCGCTGCCAGGACTTCCTGCGCCGCTACACGCGCGCCTCCGGCGCGCTGCAAGCCGAAGCCGCCAACAAGATGCAGGAGTGGCTGGGCGAAGAAGGCGAAACCCGCCTCAGCGACTGGGACATTTCGCGCGACGCGCCCTATTTCGGCTTCGAAATTCCGGGCGCTCCGGGCAAATATTTTTACGTCTGGCTGGACGCGCCGATCGGCTATTTCGGTAGTTTTGGCAACTTCGCCGCACGCCGCGCGGCGGACGGGGCAAGCATAGACCTCGCCGCCTATACCGATGCCGCCGGCGCGGCCGCGGCGGGTACCGAAATGGTGCACTTCATCGGCAAGGACATCCTGTATTTCCATGCCCTGTTCTGGCCTGCCATGCTGTACCACGCCGGCTACCGCGTGCCCACGCGCATCGCCGCGCACGGCTTCCTGACCGTGGATGGCGCCAAAATGTCGAAGTCGCGCGGCACTTTCATTACCGCGGAAAGCTGGCTCGCAGTCGGCCTCAATCCGGAGTGGCTGCGCTATTACTACGCCGCCAAGCTGAACGGCAGCATGGAAGATGTCGACCTGAATTTCGACGACTTCATCGCGCGCGTGAATAGCGACCTGGTCGGCAAGTACATCAATATCGCCAGCCGCTCGGCCGGCTTCATCACCAAGCGTTTCGACGGCCGCCTGGGCGGCAGCGCGGCGCTCGCCGATCTGCCGGGCTGGCCCGGCGCCGGCCTCGCGCAAGCCGTGGCGGACGCCTACGAAGCCTGCGATTACGCGCGTGCGCTGCGCGACATCATGCGCTATGCCGATTTCGCGAATCTGTACGTGAACGACCACAAGCCCTGGGAACTGGCCAAACAGCCCGGCGCCGAACAACGCCTGCACGAAGTGTGCAGCACGGCGCTCAATCTGTTCCTGCAGCTCACCGTAATGCTGAAGCCGGTGCTGCCGGCGCTGGCGGCGGCGGTCGAACAGTTTTTCAAACTGCCGCCGCTGGCCTGGCAGGACGCCGCGCGCGTATTGCCGGCCGGTCACGCGATCAACGAATACAAGCACCTCATGACGCGCGTGGAACGCAAACAGGTCGATGCGCTGATCGCCGCCAACACCGAAACGCTGGCCCCCGCCGCCGCAGGCCCGGCAGCCGCGCCGGCCGCGACCATCGAAGCAATCGCGCCGCAAATAGGCATAGACGATTTCGCCAAAATAGATCTGCGCGTGGCGCGCATCCTCGCGGCCGAACACGTGGACGGGGCGGCCAAACTGTTGAAGCTCACGCTGGACCTGGGCAGCGGCACGCCGCGCACGGTATTTGCGGGCATCAAGTCGGCCTATGCGCCGGGCGACCTGGTCGGGCGCCTCACCGTCATGGTGGCCAATCTCGCGCCGCGCAAAATGAAATTCGGCCTGTCCGAAGGCATGGTGCTGGCCGCCTCCGGCGCCGACGGGCAGAACGGCGGGCTGTTCCTGCTCGCGCCGGACGCCGGCGCAGCGCCCGGCATGCGCGTGCGCTAGCGCGCCGTGCCGCAATCGCCTTGAGTTTTAGGGAAACTCGATAAATGGAAGCCAAGCCCGTGACGCGCCCATACGCGGCAATTGAAGTTTTTGGTGCCATCGATGTGCACCCCGGCGCAAGCCGCGGCATGCGCAAGGCCGCAGGCGGTCCATGCGCGCGCAGGCGCCGGACAGCCTGCATGCGGCAGGGCAGGCCTGGAGCGCGGCGCGCAGCCGTGCGCAACACCACTTTTTGCAACAGGCGGCGTGTCGCACACGCCATGCCGGCATGATACGCAGACCGCGCCGGCCGTTCCGCCTGACACCGGGCATGCTGCTGCTGATCGCACTGGACGCGGCCGGCCTGCTGCTGTTCAGTGCCGCGCTACTGTTCCTGGTGCACCGCATTTCCTTTCTGCAAGGCCATCCGGCCAGCCAGACCGAAGCCATCGTCATGCTCGTGGTCGGCGTGGCAGCCATGCTGGGCGCCGCAATGGGCATTTTGCGCCACATAGCCAGGCAGGCTGTCCTGCGCGAACAGCAGGAACAGCAAACGCCGCCGGGCTGAGGCGGGCTGCGCGCGCCGCACTACGGGACCCGGTACATCCATGACATTTGCGGATGAAGCTCGCCTGCTGCGCATTTACGGTGTCGTGCAAGGCGTGGGCTTTCGCTGGTCGCTGTGCGCCGAAGCGCGCCGGCTGGGACTAACCGGCTGGGTGCGCAACCGGCGCGACGGCAGCGTGGAATGCTATGCCTGCGGCGCGCCGGCCGCGCTCGCGGCGCTGCAGGACTGGGCCGGCCGCGGCCCGCGCGGCGCGCGCGTCACGCGCGTAGATGCCGCGCATGCCGAAATCGACGCGGGCATCATGGGCTTCGAACAGTTGCCGACGGTCTAGCGCGTTCATGGCGCCTCGCGCGCCGCGCCGGCACCGGGAAAAACGCCACGGCAAAGGCAGCCGCCCGCCTGCCTTTAAATCGTCATATCGGGTATTCTCCGTCCTTCATGCTGTCGGCGTCACGCCGCCCGATTCCGCATCCATTCCCGCTACTTGCAGCACATCCCGTCCCATGCACAAATACAAATGTTGTTACCGCTTGCTTGCGTTCCTGTCCGCCGTACTAATACATGCCTTTGTGGCGCACGCGCCGGCCTACGCTGCCGAGCCTGCGTCGAGTGCGGAAACCGAAATCAATGCCGCGTTCGAAGCGGCGCGGCCGGTCGCCCAGCACGGCCCGGCAGAAATCAAACTGATAGACCAGGCGGTACTGAAACTGCCGGACGGCCAGGTTTACATCCCCGCCGCGCAGGCCGGACGCATATTGCGCGCCATGGGCAACCGCCCCGGCGACGACCTGATCGGCATGATACTTCCCACCACCGAAGGCGACTGGATGGTGGTCATGCGCTTCGAAAAATCCGGTTATATCAAGGACGACGATGCGCGCGACTGGAATGCCACGGAACTGCTGGACTCGCTCAAACACGGCACCGAAGAAGCCAACAAGGACCGGCGCGAGCGCGGCTTCCCGGAGCTGGAAGTAATGGGCTGGATAGAGCCGCCCGCCTACGAAGCCGCCACGCACCGCCTGGTATGGTCGGCAAGTTCGCGCCACAAGGGCGAAAGCGGCGGACGCCAGGGCGTCAATTACAACACTTATGCGCTGGGCCGCGACGGTTATATCAGTCTTAACCTGATTACCGACAGCGTCAAGATAGATGCAGAAAAGCCCGTCGCCAAAGGCCTGCTGGCGGCGCTCGAGTACAACTCCGGCAAGCGCTATGCCGATTTCGACGCCTCCACCGACAAGGTGGCGGAATATGGCCTGGCCGCGCTGGTGGCCGGCGTGGCTGCGAAAAAACTGGGCTTTTTCGCGATGCTGGGCGTGATGCTGGCCAAATTCTGGAAAATCGGCCTGCTGGCCCTGGTCGGCGCCGCTGCCGTGCTCAAGAAGTTTCTTGGCAGCAAAGGCGGCGACAAGGTCTGAGCGGCCGCGCGGCCGGCGCGGCGCGGAAGCCGGCCGCTGCCGCACGCGCCCGGGGCGCAACGAATGCCGGCCGTGGGCAGCGGCCCGAATCCGCGCCTGCCGCAAAACACCTGTACGCCCGCCCTGCGCCAGGTCCACGGCAACCGGAATGGACCAACGAGGCGGCCGGACCATCCACGGCCGCGCCCGCAACCGTGGGTGTGTGGTGCAGCGCTTGCGGCCCGGCGGTCCGCCGCCCGATTCCCATGATCAAACTATTAATCGCACTATTTTCCTTCCTGAAATTCGGCAAGCTGCTCACCACCGGCGGCAGCATGCTGTTGTCGCTGGGCGCCTACGCTTTCATCTGGGGATGGCGCTATGCGGCCGGATTCGTGGTACTGCTGTTCGTGCACGAAATGGGTCACTATGTCGCCGCGCGCCGGCGCGGACTGGCCGTAGGCGCGCCGACTTTCATACCTTTCGTGGGCGCCTGGGTGGAATTGAAGTCGCTGCCGCACGATGCCGAAACCGAAGCCTATGTCGGCATGGCCGGCCCGCTGGCCGGCACGCTGGGCGCGCTGGCGGTGTATTTCCTGGCG
>JAEUNN010000726.1 GCA_016791085.1 Rhodocyclaceae bacterium
CCCGATCAATTTCGCGGCGCGCGAAAGCAAAACTTTCAAACTGGTGCTGGTGGTCGGCAGCGGCGTGGGCGAAGGCGAATACACCAACCAGGCCTACATCAGTTCCAGCCCGGACGGCCGCCAGATTTCCAACACCGCGTCGGCCACCGTGCGCATCGTGCCGGACGCCACCTTCGACTGCGCCGACATCATCGGCAAGGTGTTCGACGACCGCAACGCCAATGGCTACCAGGACCAGGGCGAGCCGGGCATCCCGAACGTGCGCCTGGCCACCCCGCGCGGCCTGCTGGTAACCACGGACGCCGAAGGCCGCTTCCACATTCCCTGCGCCGACGTACCGAATGCCGACCGCGGCAGCAATTTCGTCATGAAACTGGACGAGCGCACGCTGCCCACGGGCTACCGGCTCACCACCGAAAACCCGCGTGACGTGCGCGTGACGCGCGGCAAAATGGTCAAGCTTAATTTCGGCGCCACCATCCATCGCGTGGTGCGCCTGGAAGTCGATGCGCGCGCCTTCGAGCCCGGCGGCACGCTGCTGGCCGCGCCCTGGCGGGCCCAGATCGACACGCTGATCGACCAGCTCAAATTGGGTCCGTCCATCCTGCGCCTCGCTTACCGCGGCGCCGGCAGCGAAGAAGCGCTTGCGCGCGAGCGCCTCGCCGCCCTGGCGGACGAACTACGCCGGCGCTGGGAACAGCTGGATTGCTGTTACGCCCTGGCGATAGAGCAGGAGCTGGTGCGATGAACGCGCGCCGCACCCGCCTCGCGCTGGCACTGGCCCAGGCCCTGGGCATACTGGCCGCCGCCCAAGCTCCGGCAGCCGCCTGCGAGGGCGCCGATTGCCTAAGCCCGCGCGGAAAAATGCTGGATAGTTCGCAAAGCTTTGAACAGGACACGCCGCCCGCATCGGAACTGGAACTGCAAGGTGTAACGGCCCCATCGGCGCTTACGGTAGAAGAAATACGCCACATCCGCGCAGCCAGCGACACGCTGCCGCAAACACCCGCGCAAGCCACGGCGCAAATGCGCGACCTGTCCGAGCGGCCATTGTTCGCGTCGGGCGAGGACCTGCTCACCGCGGCCGCGCGTGCCGACCTGGACCGGCTGGCCGCGACGCTGCGTGGCAAACCCGGTTTGCGCATACACGTGAGCGGCCATACCGACGACCAGCGCATAGGCCGGCCCGACACGCTGCGCCGCTTCGGCAACAATCAAGCCCTGTCGGAAGCGCGCGCGCTGGCCGTGGTGGCGTACCTGAAACACCGCCTGGATTTGCCTGCCGGCGCGTTCAGCGCCGAAGGCCGCGCGGCCACCCAGCCGCTCGCCGACAATCGCGACGAATCTGGCCGCGCCGCCAATCGCCGCGTCGAAATCCGCGTTTGGTACCGCGAGGCGGCACCGGCCGCGACACCCGCAGAACTGCGCCCGGTCAGCCAACAGCGCGATTTGTGCGGCGCGGATGCGGGCACGGCCGGCGACACGCCTTTTGCGTTGAGCGTAGACGGCAAGCGCGTCGCCCTGGCGGACACCGCCGGCGCTGCCGCGGCCGACGCCGGCCGCCCCGGCACCGCCCCGCGCGGCGAAGCCGACCGCGAGCGCTGCGTGGATGTCGCACTTGCCGCGCGCGCCGTACAAGTCCGTTACGACCCGCTCAATACCGCCCCGGCACTCAATGCCTGGACCCTCAAGGACGGTGCGGTGCGCGGCGAGCCCATAGGGTTTGCCGCCTGGAGCAATTACAACGCCTATATCGCACGCGCGGAAATTCGTATTTACGCGCCCGGCGCCATGCGTGACGACGTGCCGCTGGCGGTGCTGCCGGTGCGCATGGGCGAAAGCGCGACCTGGAACCCGCCCGACCCGGCGCGCCTGCCCAACAGCTTGCGCTACCTGCTGCGCGTGCACGACCCACAGGGGCGCTACGACGACACCGCACTCAAAACCCTGGTGTTGACCGAGCGCCGCGGCGCTTTCGACGACTTCGCCCAGCCGGCGCGCGAAGCCCTCACCGGCTACGGCGAAAATAGCCGCGAACGCACCAACATACCGGTAGCCGGCGGCACCCTCAGCGTGAGCGGCGTGCTGCCGGGCGGCAAGGTGCGCACCCTGGGCGGCCAATTGCCGCTGGACCCGGCCGGCCGCTATGCCGCGCGTCAAATCGTGCCTTTCGGCACCACCAGCGTGGAGGTGGAACTGACCGACGCGCAGGGCCGCGTCGAAGTGCTGCGGCGCAATGTGGACATGCGCCCGGCGGACTGGTTTTTCACCGCGGTGGGCGACCTCACGCTGGGCAGGAATCGCGTCGCCGGCCCGGCCGGCACGGTCAATAACGACAGCAGCCACTACCAGGGCGACAACTATATCGACGGCCGCGCGGCGTTCTATCTGAAAGGCCGCACGGACGCCGGCTGGCTATTCACGGCATCCGCCGATACGCGCGAACAGCCCCTGTCCGACCTGTTTTCGAATTTTTCCAGCAAGGACCCGCGCTACCTGCTGCGCCGCCTGGACCAGGACCTGTACTACCCGGTGTATGGCGACGACGCCACGATATTCGACGACGCACCCACACAGGGCAAGTTCTACCTCAAAGCCGAAAAGAACAATAGCCAGTTCGTCTGGGGCAATTTCCAGACTGCCTGGACCGGCACCGAACTTACCCAATACGCGCGCGGCCTGTATGGCGTGAATGCCCTGTGGCAGGCGCGCGAGTCCACCCCCTGGGGCGAAACGAAAAGCCGCGTCAACGCGTTCGCGGCCGAACCCGGCACCATCGCCTCGCGCGAAGAATTCCGCGGTACCGGCGGCTCGCTGTACTACCTGCGCCATATCGACATTACGCGCGGCTCCGAGCGCGTATGGATGGAAGTGCGCGACGCCGATTCGGGCTTCGTGATCGAGCGCAAAGCCCTGCAACCCGCGCAGGACTACGAACTGAACTATCTGCAGGGCCGAGTGCTGCTGCGCGCGCCGCTCGCCTCCAACGCAGATTCCACGAATTTCATACGCAGCGGCGCGGTGGCCGGCAACCCGGTGTTTTTGGTGGTCACTTACGAATACGTGCCCGCGCTCACCGCGCTGGCCGGCCTGTCCACCGGCCTCAATGCCAGCCACTGGCTGAGCGACTGGCTGCGCCTGGGCATCACGACTTACCGCCAGGGCGACGACGGCGCCGATCAAACGCTCAAAGGCGTGAATGCCACCTTGCGCTATACGGCCGGCAGTTTCGTACGCCTCGAAGCTGCCCGTTCCAGCGGACCGGGCACCACGGCGCTCACCTCGCTCGACGGCGGTTTCGGCTTCGCCAGCCAGGCCGCGCCGGGCGGCCGGGCCGACGCGCGCCGCGTCGAAGCGCACGGCGACCTGGCGGATTTCGGCGATCTGATACGCGGCACCATCGCCGCCTATTACGAGCACCGCGACGCCGGCTATTCCGCGCCGGGCCAGATCGCGGCCTTCGCCGAAGCCACCACC
>JAEUNN010000736.1 GCA_016791085.1 Rhodocyclaceae bacterium
TGCCGGCCCAGGCGTCCATACTGCGCGCCAACACCATGCTGGAAAGCGTATATGTGGGCGGCCCCAACGGCGAATACCTGAACCTGCGCGAAATCAAGAACCAGCAGGATCGCGAGCGGTTTGCCGTAGGCTCCGACGTGCTCTGGCTGGTGCAGGCGCAGCGCACGCCGGATTTGCCCGATGCGGGACAGATACGTTTCGGCCTGGATCAGGACTTCCGGCCGCTGTCGCGCCGCAACGAAGCGCAGGCTGCCGATTACGACCCGCGCACGCGCCCCTGGTACACGCTGGCCCGCGGCGCGGACCACGTGGTCCGCACCGCGCCGTACCAGTTTTTCAGTTCCGGGCGCATGGGCATTACGCTCGCGCGCGACATGGGCAACGGCTACGTGGTGGCCATGGACATCAACATGGACAGCCTGAGCCCCAATCTCAAGCGCCTGGCCAGCAAGTGGTCGGCGCGGTTCTGGCTGTTCGATCGCAACAAGCGGCTGATCGCGGGCGATCAGCCCGAAGCGGAAGCGGACCCTATGCTCAGCGACGCCATGAACGCCGTGCCGCTCGGCGGCGCGGCCGGCGGACGCTGGATCGAGGACGCGGAGGGCGCCTCCTGGTGGCTGGGCGCGGCCCGCGTACACCTGGATGGGCGCGACGACATGGAACTGCGCCATGCCATACCGCGTAAAGTCATCCTGGGCAAAGCCGAGTCGGTGCGCGACCTGCTGTTGGCGATCACGGTGCTCATGCTGGCCGTCATGCTTTTTGTGACCAAGCGCAGCGCGCTGCGCTTTTCGCGGCCCCTGCAGGCCATCACCGAAGAAGCCGAAGCATTCGTGCGCTTCGATTTCGCCTCGCGCGAGCTTATCCGCTCGCCCATGGCGGAAATAGAAATCGTATCGACCAGTTTCGACACCATGCGCAGCACGATAGAGCGCTTCATGGGTTTTCTGGACCGGATCGCGCGCGAACCCGACCTGGAAAAGCTGCTGCCCACGCTGCTCGACATTTTTTCGCGCATAGTCGGCGCCGAGGCGGCCTGTCTTTATCTGAGCGAAGGCGAACGTTGGGTCAAAAAGGTCGAAACCGGCGGCGCAAATGCGGACGCAATGCTGCAAGCCTGGCTCGGTACGGCCGGGCAAACGCCCCAGGCGCGCGCCTGGGTGTATTGCAAGGAGCAGGGGACGGCCGCGCTGCCGCTGGTCGGCCAGCGCGAACAGTTGCATGGCGTCATGTTGTTCGCGTGCCCGCAAGGGGTGGCGGAAAACCAGGAAAAATTTGCCCTGG
>JAEUNN010000756.1 GCA_016791085.1 Rhodocyclaceae bacterium
CGCAAAACCGCCGTGCAATTGCTGGACCGCACCCAGGCCGCGGCCGAAGATTTGGCCACCCACGCGCTGTCCTTCCTGGGCATTTATTACCGCCGCGGCGGCCAGTCGCCCGAAAGCGGCTTCGACTGCAGCGGCCTGGTGCGCCACGCCGCGCTCGAGGCGCTGGGCCGCAGTTTGCCGCGTACGGCGCGCGACATGGCGAATCTGGGCACCGAGGTCGAGCGCACCGAACTGCGCCCCGGCGATCTGGTGTTCTTCAACACCCTGCGCAAAACGTTCTCTCATGTGGGCATCTACCTGGGCGGCGACAAATTCGTGCATGCCCCGTCCAGCGGCGGTGCCGTACGCGTCGATGACTTGCGCGAAGCCTACTGGGTGTCGCACTACAACGGCGCGCGGCGCATTCTGGCCCAGTAGCCGCATGACGGCAGGCGCGCTGCGCGCGCTGGCCGCCCTGTTCGCCCTGGCCGCCAGTGCCCAGGCCGCCGCGGAATTGCCGGCCACGGCGAACCTGCCGGGCGCCGCCGCCCTCCCCGCTCCACAATTCGTCACGCGCACCGGCGCCATGCCGGTCGTGGAACGCATCGCCACCCTGGTATTGCGCAGCGAAACGCCGGACGACGGCTGGGTCGACGTGTTCGAATGCGATAGCACGCCGGACGCCAATGCCCGCGTGGCGGCGCCGGCCGCGGCGCGTTACCGCGCGCTGCAAGCGATTCCTCCTCTGGCCGGCCCGGGCCTCGCACCGCGTACACCGGCGCCGGCCTGCCGCGCCGGGCAATGGCGCGCTTTCGCCGCGCCGGCTGCAGCCGAACTGCAATTCGAGTACGGCCCGCTTGCGGCCCAGCCGGCAGGGCGCCTCCCGCTGGCGCTGGTGGTACGCATCAAGTACGGCGCCAGCGGCTTGCGCGCCGCGGCTGTGCAGAGCGCGCTTCCGCCCGGCGTGGAATTCACGACTGGCGCCGAAGAATTCAGCCTGCGCACCGCCTATACCGGCCAATTCACGCTGCGCCTGCGATTCGAAGCCGCGCGCTGAGCGCGCCGGGGGGCGGGCACATCGGCACTGGAACGCCGCTTGCTTGATAGGGGTGATCGCAGCCCTGGGCATTTCCGCATGTTATTCAACCCTGTACACCGCACCCGCACCTGCCTCGCCTTGCAAGGCGGCGGCGCGCACGGCGCTTTTACCTGGGGCGTGCTGGACCGTCTGCTCGAAGTGGGGCGGCTCGACATCGAAGCCATCAGCGGCACCAGCGCCGGCGCCGTGAATGCCGTGGCGCTGGCCGACGGCATGGCGGCAGGCGGCCCCGAGGCCGCGCGCGAAGCGCTGGATCAGATGTGGCGCGGCGTGGCCGACAGCGCGCCGGCAGAGTTCTTTTCCGGAACCGAGCCGCAGGACGCCGGCGTAAACCCGGCCGTCAAGTGGATGCTGGCCTGGACCCAGGTGCTGTCGCCCTACGAATTGAATCCGCTCAAGAACGACCCCCTGCTCGACCTGCTGCACCAGCGCATCGACTTCGAGCGCCTACGCCGCGCCTCCGGCATCAAGCTGTATCTGGCCGCCACCGAGGTGAGCACCGGAGGGCTGCGCCTGTTCGAAACACACGAACTGACGGCCGAAATGGTGCGTGCCTCGACCTGTCTGCCCACCCTGCACCACGCCGTGGAAATCGACGGAAAGGCCTATTGGGACGGCGGCTACGTGGCCAATCCGGCCTTGCATCCGCTCATTTACGATTGTTCGGCGCGCGACCTGCTCATCGTGCTGCTGAGCCCGCTGGCGCGCGCGGAACTGCCGCGCAGCGCGCAAACCATACGCGAGCGCATCCTGGAAGTGAGCTTCGGCGCCAATCTGGTGCGCGAAATGCGCGACCTCGCGCATGCGCGCGCCTATGCCCGAGGCGGGCTGTTCCGCCTGGGCCGCCTGGAACGGCGGCTCAACGCGCTGCGCTTCCACATGCTGGAAGAAAGCGCTTTCATGGCGCAACTGGGGCCGGACAGCAAACTCGTGGCGCACCTGCCCTTCCTGCTGGCCTTGCGCGACCGCGGCCGCGCCTGCGCCAGCGCATGGCTGGCGCGCCATGGTGGTGCGCTGGGAAAATACTCGTCGGTGGAACTGGAACAACTGTTCGGCTGAAACACGGCGCAGCCAGACCGGCTGCACCGCGGGTTCAGCTCAGTTTACCGTGGCACTGCTTGTACTTTTTGCCCGAGCCGCAGGGACACGGGTCGTTGCGGCCGACCTTGGTGGGGGCGCGGTGCGCCGGCGCCGGCTTGCGCTCGGCGCTGGCGTTGGCGGCAGCAAGCGCCTCGTCCTGGTCGGCATGGTGGTATTGCACGTTTTCGACTTCTTCGCGCATGTCGGCCTCTTCCGCCTCGGCGGCCGACTTGATCTGCACCGTGTACAGAATTTTCGTGACCTCGCCGCGCACCAGCTGCAGCAGGTTTTCGAATAGCTCGAACGCTTCGCGCTTGTATTCCTGCTTGGGGTTTTTCTGCGCATAGCCGCGCAAATGTATGCCCTGGCGCAGGTGATCCAGCGCGGCCAGGTGTTCGCGCCAGTGCAGGTCGAGGTTCTGCAGCATCACGTTGCGCTCGAAATTGTGCCAGGGTTCGGCCCCGACCAGATCGATCTTGGCCTGGTAGGCCTGCGCCGCGGCTTCCTGGACGCGTTTGAGCATGTCCTCGTCGCTGAGATTGGGCTCGGCCTTGACCCAATCGGCGAGCGGCACGGACAGCCGGTATTCGGATTCGAACGCCGTCTGCAGGCCCGCCACATCCCACTGTTCTTCCACGCTGTCGGCCGGAATATAGGCGCGGAACAGGTCCGACAGCACGCCTTCGCGCATGGCGGCGATGGTTTCGGAAATGTCCGTCGATTCCAGCAGTTCGTTGCGCTGCTGGTAAATCACCTTGCGCTGGTCGTTGGCGACGTCGTCGTACTCGAGCAGCTGTTTGCGGATGTCGAAATTG
>JAEUNN010000771.1 GCA_016791085.1 Rhodocyclaceae bacterium
GCCGCCTCGGTCTGCAGCATTTCGTTGGGCAGGATGAGCGGCACGGATCCGAGCACGTTGACGGCGATGGCGCCCGCAATCTGGATGCTGCCGCCGCCGTTGCTGCCGTTGCCGGTGCTGGCGTTGTTGTTGCTGAGGGCCTGGCCCGAGCTGGTGCTCTGGCTCTGACCCGAGTTCGCGGGCGCTGCGCTGCCCGACGCCCCGCCCGGCGTCGACGACGCCTTGGCCGTTACGTTGCGCAGGCTTTCGGCCGCGAGGTTGAGCGTGGCCGCGGTGACGGCCGCATTGCCGCTGATGCGGGCGCGGGTGTCGAAATTGGTGATGGTGTTGATGGCCAGCGTCGCGCCGGCCGTGCCGACCACGTTGCCGTCGGCTTCGCTGGTGACGACGAGCTTGTCGTCGGCGCGCAGCGTGGTGGTCCCGCCGCCGTTATTGATCTGCGCCGAACCGTCCACCGTGACGTCCGACCCGCCGGTGAAGGTGCCGTCGAGCGGGCTGTTCAACACGTTAACGTTGACGATGGCCGCATCGAAGCTGGCGTTGTTGTTGCTGCTGCCCGGGGTGGCGTAGGCATTCACGACGGCATCGGTGTGCGCTTTGGCGTCCACGCTGGTGGTGCCGGTAAGGCTGGCCGTATCGCCCACGTGCACGCTGGCATCGAAACCGGACAGCACCTCGATGATGCGCACCGTGCTGCTGTTCGGCGTGGCCACGAGGCTGCCGTTCACCGCGGCGTCGAGTTGCACCTTGTCGGCGCTGATCTGCGTCGTGCCGCCCACCTGGACCGAAGCTTTGTTGAAGCTGGTGACCACCGTCACCGACAGGCCGTTGCCGAAGATGTTGTCGCCGTCTTCGTTGACGTTGACGTCGGACTTGGCCTCGAGCCGGACGGTCCCACCGGCTGCGGTCAAGGTCGCGTTCATGACCGTCACGGTGCTGGTCGCATCGGCGAGGATGCCCTTGACCAGACCGCCGGTGCTCTTGGCGTTCGCCGTGAGCGTGATGTTCGGCGCCGCAAGCACCGAACCGGCGTCGATCGTGATTTTGGAATCCGAGACCAGCGCGATGTCGGCGGCGAAGGTATTGCTCACGCCATCGGCGTCCTGCTCGTTGGCGATGTCCGAGCTGGCATGCACCTTGAGGCCCAGGTTCAACGAACCGCCATCGCCCATCAGCACGAACTTGTCGTTCGTCAGGCCGCCCGGCAGCGCGCCCAGCCCCAGGAT
>JAEUNN010000826.1 GCA_016791085.1 Rhodocyclaceae bacterium
TCGTCCGGCTTGCCTGGCGCGCCGGGCACACGCCGCCCGCACTGCCGGACAGCATGCCGGTGTGGCAGCAGCGCGGAGCCGAAGCCGTTCATGTGGTGCTCTACCTGCTGTTGTTCCTGATTCCAATTTCCGGCTGGCTCATGAGTTCCGCCAAAGGCGTGCAGACCGTGTGGTTCGGCCTGCTGCCCCTGCCAGATCTGCTCGACAAGGACAAACCAATGGGCGATTTTCTTCAGGCCGTGCATGCCAGCCTGAATTACGGCCTCATGGCCCTACTCGTGATGCACGCCGGCGCGGCACTCAAGCATCACTTCATAGACCGCGACGACGTGCTGACACGCATGCTGCCGCAACGCCAATATCGGAGACTGTTTTGAAGCCTAGTCTGCCCTTCGTGCTGCTGGGTCTGGCCAGCTTGTCCGGCCCGGCCGCCGCCGCCGAATATGCGAAGGTGCTGCTCGACAAGAGCCGCGTCGATTTCGTCGCCAAACAGATGAACGTGCCCACCGATGGCTCGTTCAAGCGCTTCAAGGCGCAAATCGCGCTCGACCCGGCCAGTCCGCAGACCGGTTCGGCGCGTATCGACGTGGAGCCCGGCAGCTGGGACGCCGGCATGGCCGAAATCAACGAAGAAATGCTCAGCAAGAACTGGTTCGACGTGAAGCAATACCCGACCGCCAGCTTCGTATCGACCGGCGTGAAGGCGCTGGGCAGCGACCGCTACGAGGCGCGCGGCAAGCTCAGCATGAAAGGCAGGACACGCGACGTGGTGGCAACATTTACCGCCAAAGCGCAGGGCACCAATTTGGTGCTAACCGGATCCTTTCCGCTCAAGCGCCTCGATTACGGGGTAGGCACCGGCACCTGGGGCGACACCGACGTGGTGGCCGACGAAATTCAGGTCAAATTCCAGTTCGTGCTGGCACAGGGGAAATGACGTGCTGCGCAAGTTCACTCCACTGCTCGCCGTGGTCGCCTGCTGCGCGCACGGCGCCGATGCATACACCATAGATGCATCGCACACGTTTCCGGTTTTTTCGGTCAGCCACTACGGTTTCACGACCCAGCACGGCCGCTTCGACAAAAGCAGCGGCCAGCTCACGCTGGATTTCGCCGCGCGTACCGGCAGCGGAACGGTCAACGTGGAAACTGCCTCGATCAACATGGGCCTGGAAGTCTGGAACAAGGTGATGCGGGAGAAATTTTTCGAGGTCAGCAAATTCCCGACCGCGACCTACACCTTCGACACGCTGCAATTCGACGGCGATACGCCGGTGGCCGCCGAAGGCAAACTGACGCTGCTAGGCGTGACCAAACCGCTGCGGCTCGCCGTCCGGCGCTTTCACTGCGCGGAAAGTCCGAACACGAAAAAGTTTACCTGCGGCGCCGATCTGGCCGGCAGCCTGCGCAGGTCGGATTTCGGCATGGTACGCGCACTGCCCGGCGTGGGCGACGAAATCGGGCTCATGATCGCCGTGGAAGCCTACAAGGAATAGCCGGAGGCGGTTGCGCACGCGATGCAATACGCCGCCTGCATGGCGTGGGCGTAACGCAGGCGGCATCCGCCGCGCCGCGTACCACTCAGGCGCCAGGCCCGTCCGCGCGCAATACCGCGGCCAGCCGGTGCTGCAAAGCGTGCGCCAGGTCATCCATATCCACGGGATGCCCCAGCAGTTCCGCACAGGAAGCAGTCTGGTCTGCAAGCAGGGCAGCGTGCTCGGCCGGCATGTCCAGCGCTTCGCACAGCAGCGCCCATTCGGGCGGGTAAAGCAGGCAGCCACAAGCCAGCAGCACGCCGGTACGGCGGCGCAATTGGGCCAGACCGACGATTTTGCGGCCGTCCGCCACGACTTCCCAGGGCGATAGTCCCGCAAAACAGGCCCAGGACGGGTTGGGCGCACCGCGGCCGGACTCGAGTTCGGCCGGCTCGATCGCGCGCGCGGCGATACCCAGGTCCTGCAGCAAACCTACGAAAATTTCCCCCAGCCAGCGGTAGCTCGACACCGTACCGCTGGCGAGCAGCGGGTGGGCAGGCGGCAACACGACCGATGCCGACAGCATCCACGGGCCGGTCAGCACCGCGCCGCCGCCGGCCCGGCGCTGGATCAGCGGCAGCGTGGCGCGACCGGAGCGGCTTTCCATGAGCGCGCGCTGCGAATAGCCCAGCACGACCGCAGCGTCCGCGTAGGTCCACAGTTGCCAGCGCGGCGCCGCGACCGCTTCAGCCAGCGCGGCCTCGTTCCAGGCCTGTTCGGCCACGGCACCGGCGCGTGAATAGGGCAGGCCCAAAATCAGGCTCTCCTCATGTTTGTCGCAGCAGGGCGCAGGCGCGCCACGACGCGTACAACTTGCCATGGCGCCTGCAAAAGCTCACCGTGAAAGCGGCGGGCGCTGGAGCGCACTCTAACCACCTCAGCCAAAGCGCTGGCCCAGCCAGGATTCGTACAGGCTGTGCGCCTTGGCGCCGGCACGCGCGATGGGCGCGATTTTGACGCGATCGGCCGGCGCCGGCTGCAACTCCAGTGTCACGCATATCAGTTCGTCGCGGCGGAATGCATGCACCTCGACCTGCTCTCCGGCGCGCCGGCGCGCCAACATGCGTTCCAGACTGGCCGGCGTGACGCGCAGGCCGTCGATCGCGACCAGCACATCCCCGGCCGAAAGGCCGGCGCGATGGGCGGCGCCCCCCGACAGCACCTGCGCCAGGCGCAGGTCGCCCGCGTCGGTGGCGGTTTTGGCGCCCAGGCTGGGCGCCGCGCCGGATTCGCGCGTGAGCGCAAGCCCGGCCGTGGCGAACAGTTCCACGAGCGGCAAGGGCTCGGTGCCATCGAC
>JAEUNN010000835.1 GCA_016791085.1 Rhodocyclaceae bacterium
CCCACTGCTTGTAGGCATTTGCCAGCGCGTCCCAGCGCAAACGCAGCGCGCGCAGCACGTCGAAACCGGGCCGCAACATGAATGGCAGAGGCTCGCCGCGCGGCAGCGCCTGCGCAAGACTGGTTTCGATGCGCGACGGCAGTATGGCCGCGGTCGGGTCCACGCGCGTCCAGCCGCCATCGGCGTACCAGACTTCGGCCCAGGCGTGGGCGTCGGATTGGCGTACCACGGTATAGCCGTCGACAGGGTTAAGCTCACCGCCCTGATAGCCCGTGACCACGCGTGCCGGAACGCCCCCCGCGCGCATCAGATAGACGAAAGCGGCAGCATAGTGCTCGCAAAATCCGCGCCGGGTGTCGAACAGAAATTCGTCTATCGTATCGTCGCCAAGTAGCGGCGGCTCCAGCGTATAGGTAAATTCCCGCTCGCGGAAATGCGCCAATACGCTGGCTGCCAGGGCGCGCGGGTTCGCGGCGCGCGCCGCCAGTTCGCGCGCAAAGCGGCGTGTGCGGGCATTGCCCAGCGTGGGCAACTGGCGCGCGTCGTCCTGCAGGGCCGCCATGTCCTCGCGGCCCAGTCCGGGCACCGGCGCGGAACCCACCGAATAGCGTTGGCGCTCGGTTACCGCCTTGCGTGCGAGCAATTGGTATTCGCCGCTGAGCATGCTGCCTTCCGGCAGGTTCTGCGGGTAATCCAGCGCGAACAACCAGTTCTTGCCGTGCGGCTCCAGCGTGACGTTGTAGCGCGTTACCGGGGCGCGCGGCGCATAGGGCAGGGCGAAACTGGTGACGCGCGTGCGCGGGGCGGCGCTCCAGCGCCGGCCGTCGAAATGCGACAGGACCGGGCCGCGCCAATAAAGCTCCTGCTGGGCGGGCTGGCCGGATTCGAATTGCACGCGGAAAGCGATCGCGTCCGACAGCGACAACTGGGCGATGCTGCCGGGCGCCATGCTGTCCGACAGTCCGCTGCGGCCGGCATAGGCATCCAGCGGCAGGCCCCACAGAGGTGCGGAAATGCGCGGGAACAGGACGAACAGCACGAGCATGGCGGGAAGCGCCATGAGCAGCAGACGGCCGGTGCGCAACAGATTGTCGCGCGCGCTGCGCGTGCCGTGGGTGGCCGCGCACAGCGCCGCCAGGCTGACCCAGGCGCTCGCGGCCGCGAGCAGCGTGGTTACGATTCCTGGCACGCTCAGAAAGGTGGCAAAGGTCAGGAACAAGGCGCCCTGCACCAGCACGTGGGCGTCGCGGCGCGAGCGCGTTTCGTTGAGCTTCAGGGCCAGGAACAGCGCCACCAGGGCGACGCCGGGGGCGCGCCCGAATATTTGCCGGTAGGCCAGCAATACCGCGCCCAATGCCGCCACCGACAGTACGACCAACAGCCAGCGCGGCGCCGTGTTGCGGCGCAAGTGCCAGAGCAGGACGCGCAAGCCCAGCAGCGCGGCGCAGGCGGCGATGAGCCAGGGCGGCTGTTGTCCGATGTGCGGCGCGTAGGCGGCGGCGGAGGCCGCGATCAGCCAACCGACCTGGGCGCGGTTCAGAGCTTCGGCCGGCACTGCCGTGCCGGCCGCGCGCAGGCGCCAGAATTTCATGCGCTCGGGTCCTGGCCGTAGAGCGCCAGCGCGCGCAGGCAGCGATCCAGGTGTTGGGGACCGCTGCCGGGTTCGATTTCGACCGCCGGCAGTACCAGGCCATAGTCGCGCCCGGCGGCGTTGGCGTCCAGGCACCAGCGCGCGAGACGGCTCAGGCGGGCTTCGGTATCCAGCCGCGCGGGCAGCGTATGCCAGTCCAGCCACAGCTGTGCCGTGCCGCTGGACTCGAACAGTTTGCTCACCGGACTGGAGCCGCGCGCCACGGCTTTCCAGGCCATTTGCCGGGGTGTATCGCCGCGGCGCCAGGGCCGCAGGCCGGCAAAGTCGTCGCCGGCGCGCGTCGATCGCGCGTTGCCCGAACTGTCGCCGGAGGTGCGTACGTCGGGTAGCGGCGGCGCCGGATGTTCCGGCTGCGGATAGACCAGCACGCGCAGATTGCGCGGATGGGCATAGGACCAGGCGCGCACCAGACCGACCGGAAAATTCGTTTCTATGGTGATGCGGCCGGCCGCCAGCCAGCCACGGCTGGGCGCCGGCAGCGGCAATGCAAGGGCCGTCGTGTCGCCGGCCGGGACATCGACGCTCACGGCGGCGCCGTTCTCGAACGCCAGGCGCAGGCCATGGCGCGCGTCCGCGCGCCGGTTGTGCAGGGCCACGCGCAGGTGGGCAACCTGACCTGCAAACACCGGCTCGTTATGCAGCGCGGACAGTTCCAGATCGACCAGATTGCGGAAGGTATGCAGGATGGCCGCATTGCCTACGCCGGCCAGCAGGAATACGAACAGGTAGGCCGCGCCGAGGCTGTAGTTGATCGCGCCGACCAGCATCACGAGCACGCCCACGCCCCAGAACAGCCCAGCCCGCGTGGGCAGCACGAATACGCGCCGGTAATTGAGCGTTACGGGAGCCGGTTCGTCGCTGCGCAGGCGGAACAGCCAGCGCAAGGCGCGCCCGCGCAAGGTGGTATCGCTCACGGCGCGGCGGCGCGGATCAGGGCACCGGAACCGCGGACAACAGGCCGGCGGCGATGTCCGGCGCGCTGCGGCCGAGCAGTTCGCCGCTTGCCACGAGGCGGTGCGGCACCACGCCGGGCGCGACGGCCTGCACGTCTTCCGGCAGGACATGGTCGCGCCCCGCCAGCAGCGCCCAGGCGCGTGCCGCCGCCATGAGGGCGAGGCCGCCGCGCGGGCTGAGGCCCACCTCGAATTCCGGCGCGCCGCGCGTGTGCTCGACCAGGGCCAGCACATAGTCGAACAGCGCCGGTGCGGCATGTATCGCATCCGCGGCGGCCTGCGCGGCCTCCAGTTCGCCCACGCTCATGACCGGCTCGATCTGCGCGATGAGCTGGCGGCGGTCCATGCCGGCGAGCAGGGCGCGCTCCGCGTCGCGCGCCGGATAGCCCAGTTCTATGCGCATCATGAAGCGGTCCAGCTGCGATTCGGGGAGCGGGAAGGTGCCGATCTGGTGTGTGGGATTCTGGGTCGCGATGACGAAAAACGGCTGCGGCAGCGGGCGCGTTTCGCCATCCAGCGTGACCTGGCGTTCTTCCATCGCCTCGAGCAGCGCGCTTTGCGCCTTGGGCGTGGCGCGATTGATTTCGTCGGCCAGGAGCACCTGGGCGAATACCGGGCCGGGATGAAAGCGGAAACGCCCGGAATCGCGCTCGAATATGGTGGTGCCGAGCAGGTCGGCGGGCAGCATGTCGCTGGTGAACTGCACGCGCGCGAATTGCAGTCCGAGCAGGCGTGCCAGCGCGTGCGCGAGCGTGGTTTTGCCCACGCCGGGCATATCCTCGATGAGCAGATGGCCGCGTGCCACCAGGCAGGCCAGCGCCATGCGTATCGGATGGGCCTTGCCCAGCACGACCTGGCCGGCCGCGTCGAGCACGCGCTGCAGATTCTGACTCAGTGGAGTGGGCATATCTTGTGAAGGCGGGACTGCAGAGGCGATAATAACGGTTTGCCGCCGGTGACGTGCGTGCCGGCCACATTTCGCCATGAAGGTGAACACAAATCGGGGAGACCGGCATTGACTACGGCATTCATAACGCATAGAGACTGCCAGATGCACAACATGGGGCCGCACCACCCCGAATGTCCGGAGCGCCTCGCCGCGATCCAGGACCGGCTGATCGCGGCAGGGCTCGACCTGTACCTGAATTTTTACGATGCGCCCAACGCCGCGATCGAGCACCTGATCCGTGCCCATCCGCCCGAACACGTGCGCCGCATCATGCAGACCGCGCCGCAAAGCGGGATCGTGCACCTCGACCCGGATACCGCGATGATGTCGGCCACCCTGCCGGCGGCGCTGCGTTCGGCGGGGGCCGGGGTGCTGGCGGTCGATCTGGTCGTGGGCGGCGAGGCCGAAAACGCCTTCTGTGCCGTGCGGCCGCCCGGCCACCATGCCGAGCGCACCAATGCCATGGGCTTCTGCTTTTTCAACAACATCGCGGTGGCGGCGCGCCATGCGCTGGAAAAGCACGGCCTGGAGCGCGTGGCCATCATCGATTTCGACGTGCATCACGGCAACGGCACGGAAGACATTTTTGCCGGCGATGAGCGCGTGCTCATGGTGAGCATTTTCCAGCACCCTTTCTATCCCTACAGCGGCACCGAAAATCCGGCGCCCAACATGTGCAACGTGCCGGTGCCGCGCGGCACGCGCGGCGAGGAATTCCGCCAGGTCGTGAACGACATATGGCTGCCGCGGCTGCATGAATTCCGCCCGCAAATGCTGTTCATTTCGGCTGGGTTCGACGCCCACTACGAGGATGACATGGGCTCTCTGGGGCTGGTCGAGTCCGATTACGCCTGGGTCACCGAGCAACTGAAAGCCGTGGCGGCACAATACGGCGGCAAGCGCATCGTATCCATGCTGGAAGGCGGCTATGCGCTGTCCGCGCTGGGGCGTAGCGTGAGCGCCCACATCCGGGTGCTCGCCGACCTCTGAAGCGGCCGCAGGCGCCGCGCCGCGCCCGCCCGCGGCGTCTGCCGGGGCCCGCGGCGCACCTTTACGTAGCGTTACATTGCCTGCCGTTTCCCGGTCCGCCGGCTTCGGCTAAACTACTCGTCTTTTTTCTATTTGGGGCAAGCATGATCACCGGATCGCTAGTGGCCATCGTTACACCCATGCTGGAGGATGGCAGTCTCGACTACGCCCGCCTGCGCGAGTTGGTCGATTGGCATGTCAGCGAAAAAACCGATGGGATCGTGGTGGTCGGGACGACCGGAGAATCGCCCACGGTCGATATTGCCGAACATTGCGAACTGATACGCCGCGCCGTGGAATTTGCGGCCGGCCGCGTGCCGGTGATTGCCGGTACCGGCGCCAATTCCACCAGCGAAGCCATAGAACTGATGCAGTACGCGCGCAAAGTCGGCGCGCAGGCCTGTCTGTCGGTAGTGCCCTACTACAACAAGCCTACCCAGGAAGGCATGTATCGCCACTTTCGCGCCCAGGCCGAAGCGGTCGATCTGCCGCTCATCCTGTACAACGTGCCGGGCCGCACGGTGGCCGATCTGTCCAATGACACGGCATTGCGCCTGGCCGAGGTGCCGGGCATCATAGGCATCAAGGATGCCACCGGCAGCGTGGACCGTGCCTGCGAACTGATTGCGCGGGCGCCGAAAAATTTTGCGCTCTATACGGGCGAGGACATGCTGGCGCTGCCTTTCATCCTGCTGGGCGGGCATGGCGTCATTTCGGTCACGGCCAACGTCGCGCCGGGTGTCATGCACGACATGTGCAAGGCCGCCGCGGAAGGCGACCTGGCGCGTGCGCGCGCACTTAACGCGCCGCTCGTGGGCTTGCACCGCAATCTGTTCTGCGAGGCCAACCCGATTCCCGTCAAATGGGCGCTGGCGCGCCTGGGCCGCATTGCCGGCGGCATACGTCTGCCGCTTACCGAACTGTCGGAAGCGATGCGCCCGCGCGTCGAACTGGCACTGCGCCAGGCGGGACTGCTGGCTTGAGGAAAGGGTTCATGCATAGCAGGAATTGTTTCGCGCTGGCCGCGCTGGCGGTGCTGGCGGCCGGTTGCGGGACCTCGTCCTTGTTCGAGTCCCGCAAGATAGACTACAAATCTGCCAGCAAGCAGGTGCCGCCACTCGAAATTCCGCCGGATCTTACGGCTCCGACGCGTGATGACAGGTTTTCCGTCCCCGACGTAAACCCGCGCAGTACGGCAACTTTTTCGGCCTATAACGCCGAACGTGCCGGCAAGGCGGCGGACCAGGGTGCGCAGGAACTGTTGCCGAATGTCGACAAGATGCGCATCGAGCGCTCCGGCAGCCAGCGCTGGCTGGTGGTCGATACGCCGCCCGAGGTGCTGTGGCCACGGGTCAAGGAGTTCTGGCAGGAAGTGGGCTTCATCGTCAATATCGAGCAGCCCGAAGCCGGCATCATGGAAACCGACTGGGCCGAAAACCGGGCCAAAATCCAGCAGGATTTCATACGCAATGCGCTGGGGAAAATTCTCGACCAGCTGTATTCGACGCCCGAGCGCGACAAATTCCGTACCCGGCTGGAACCCGGCGCCAAGCCTGGCACGACGGAAATTTATATCAGCCATCGCGGCGTGATCGAAATTTTCACGAGCGAAGGCCGCTCCGATACGATGTGGCAGCCGCGCCCGCCCGATCCCGAACTTGAAGCCGAAATGCTG
>JAEUNN010000841.1 GCA_016791085.1 Rhodocyclaceae bacterium
ACGTCGGGCACTTCGTCGAGCAGACGCGGGTCGAGCAGTTCGTCGAGCAGGATGGGATGGCGCGTGAGGTATTGCGCCGCCCAGCTGGAACCGCTCACCAGTTCGCTCACCCGCTGCAGGGCGCTGGGATATTGCTGCAGCATGGCCAGGTAGGCGCCGCGCCGGGCGATGGTTTCGAACAGATCGAGCATGCGCGTGAGCGTCTCGTCCGGGTTGGTGCAGGCGGCGGCAATTTCCATGGCCTGCGGCACGATGGCATCCAGGCGCGCGCGTATCGGCGCCGGCATTTGCTGATAGCGCCCGCTGGTGCGTATGGCGGCCAGGCGCAGCGCAGCGGCCTTGCTGTCCTGATAGCCCAGGCGCGCCAGGGCGCGGCCGGTTGCGTCGGCATCGGCCACGCCTTCCCACACCGCCTGTAATTCGTGCCCGCCGCGGCGCGGGTCGGCGAATACCGCCTCGAAATGCCGGCTCACGTTGGCGCGATGGTCGTCCAGTTCCTCCAGCAGCGCCGGGAAGCCCGCAAAGCCCATGGCTTCAGCCACGATCGCGCGGTCTTCCGGCGCGGACGGCAACAGGTGCGTCTGCGCGTCGTTCAGATATTGCAGGCGATGTTCCAGGCGGCGCAGAAAACGGTAGGCCGCGGTCAGTTCGTTCACCGCGCCCACCTCGAGCATGCCGCGCTCCGCCAGCAGCGCCAGCACCTGCAGCGTGGGCCGCACCTGCAGCGCAATTTCGCGCCCGCCGCGTATGAGCTGGAACACCTGCGCCAGAAATTCGATTTCGCGTATGCCGCCCGGCCCCAGCTTGACGTTGTCGGCCATGTCGCGGCGCGCCACCTCGCGGCGGATTTGCGCGTGCAGTTCGCGCATCGCATTCACGGCGCCGAAATCGAGATATTTGCGGAACACGAACGAACGCCGGATTTTTTCGAGTTCCGCGAGCGGCGCCACCGCCCCGCGCGGCGCCAGCGGGCGCGCCTTGATCCAGGCGTAGCGTTCCCACTCGCGTCCCTGCGCGATGAAATACTGTTCCAGCATGTCGAAACTGGCTACCAGCGGCCCGGAATCGCCATTCGGCCGCAGCCGCATGTCCACCCGGAACACATAGCCGTCGGCCGACACGTCGCCCAGCGCGTCGATAAGACGGCGCCCCAGGCGCGAAAAGAACTCGAAATTGGAAATGCTGCGCACGCCCGGCGCGCCGCCGGTTTCGCCGTCCTCGGGATAGACGAAAATGAAATCCACGTCGGAACTGACGTTCAATTCGCCGCCGCCCAGTTTGCCCATGCCCAGGCAGATGAGGTTCTGTACCTCGCCCGCGGCATTGCGCGGCTCACCGTGACGCTCCGCAAGTTCGGCGTGCAACTGCGCTTCGGCAATTTCCACGCACAGTTCGGCCAGTGCGCTCATGTCGCCGGTAACTTCTTCCAGCTCGGCCAGCCCGCACAGGTCACGCGCCGCCAGGTGGGCGAAACAGCGCGTGCGCAACTGGCGCAGACGGGTTTTCAGATTGGCCGCGGTGAGCGCTTCGCGCTGCAGCCAGGCGCGCATGGCATCGACGTCGAAACGGCTGCCGAGCGAGGCGGAAATTTCCTCGGCAAGTTGCGGTCGCGCCTCGAACAGCCGGCGCAAAAAGTGCGACAGCTGGCCGGCGCATTCAAGCGTGGGGCGGGTGCGGGTGTGGGGCATGGTGCGGTTTTGCGGCCGGCGTCAGAAATCCATGGGGCGGCGGTCTTTGAGGCGTGCCCAGCCGCGCACGACACGATAGATGATCCACACGCAAAGCACGAAAAACGGCGCGAAAGCGAGCGGTATGCCGATGATCGTGAGCACCAGCACGAGGCCTATCGTGAACAGGAATGCAAATGCCAGCGCGGCCCACAGCATGGCGAACCAGAAGGTGCGGATTTGCCAGCGGAAATGCGATTCCAGCCAGGTTCCGCGCGCCTGGCTGCGATAGAAGTAATTCAGGATGACCGCCGCGATGGACGGCAGCCCGAACAGGAAAGTGCCCACGATGGTGGCCGCGCCCAGCAGGCCCACCAATATGCTCAGGCAGTGCAGGATGTAAATCAGGTGGGTAATCGTGACCACGGCCTGATCGGGTTCCAGACTGCCCGTTACGATGCGTTCCGACATGGCGGCTCCTGGCAACGGCATGGCCGCTATGGTACAGGCAGTAAGCAATCCGGGCAGGGCGGCGAAGCTCGCGGCAGCCCCTGCGCCGCCGGCAAGGTCGAAATTGCCGCATGCTTGGGCTAGACTGCCGCCTGCGGTGCGCCGCTTCCAGCGCGAGTCGGAGGCACAAGTGCCTTCCGGCCACTTCGGGGCTACCCCGGGGATGAGTGATGTTCCGGCATTGCGTGGCATGAGCCCCGCGGCGCTCCGCGCCGGGCAGCTCATGCAGGACACGGCAGGTGGAAGGGCGCACCGCATTCGGCGCGAAAGCTGCGGAAGGTGGCCGGGTGGAGGATAGTTACGACGACGAAGAGGCCGCCGCCGCCTGGCTGGCTGCCCGCGCACGTGCCACGCAGGCGGTGGCGACCGCGCTCGCGCGCGCTTTTCTGGCCGCTTGCGCCAGCCAGGCCCAGACCGCGGCGGATGCCGGTGGCCCCGTCGCCGCGCCGCACACCGCCACCGGCGCGCGCGCCGCCGCTGCTGCCATGCAAGCTTGCGGCCGGCGCGTGCTGCGCCGCAAATATCCCTGGCTGGCGCGCCTGGTGCGCCACGTGCAGGCGGCTGCCGGCGACTGCCCGCGGCCGGCCCAGCACGACGAAGTGCGCGCGTTGATACTCGAATTCCCTCCGTTTCGTTCGGCTTTCGAGGACGATGAGCCGCCGCGCGTGCACGCCTGGTTTCCTTGGCACGAGTGCATGCGGGCGCCGCCGCGCCGCCTGGCCGGCCTGAATTTGCCGCAACTGGATACGCCCGGCGATCTGGCCGCCTGGCTGCACGTGAGCGTGGGCGAACTGGCCTGGTTTGCCGACCCCGGCGGCTGGGCCGAGGCGAGCGGTGTCGAAGCGCTCAGGCATTACCGCTACCGCTGGAACGCCAAAGCCGGCGGCGGGTGGCGCCTGCTGGAAATTCCCAAGCCGCGCCTGGCTGCCCTGCAGCGCAAAATCCTGCGCGAAATTCTCGATCGCGTGCCGCCCCACGCCGCCGCCCAGGGCGCCGTGCGCGGCCGTTCGGCATTGGGCAATGCGGCCATGCACGCGGATTGCGGCCTGGTGCTGCGGCTGGACATCGAGGATTTTTTCCCGCGCCTGGCCGGCGCGCGCATCGCCGCACTATTCCGCACCCTGGGTTATGCGCCGGCCGTGGCGCGGCTGTTGGCCGGCCTGTGCAGCCATGCCACGCCTGCCGCGGTAAGTTCTACGGCGCCCTGCGCCGGGCTGCCTGGCATCGACGGGCTGCGCGCGCGCCGCGACCTCGCGGACATGTACGGCTCGCCGCATTTGCCGCAAGGCGCGCCGACGTCACCGGCGCTGGCAAATCTTGCCGCCTACCGGCTGGATTTGCGCCTCGATGGCGCGGCGCGGGCCTGCGGCTGGCGCTACACGCGCTATGTCGACGACCTGTTTTTTTCCGGCCCCGGCGGCAGTCCGGCGCACGCGCTGCGTACCGCGCAAATGCTGCAGGGCATAGTGCTGGACGAAGGCTACCGGCCGAATTTCCGCAAGACGCGGGTCATGCCGCGCGGGCGCCGCCAGCTCGTGACCGGACTGGTGGTGAATCGCCGGGCCGCCATTCCACGCGACCAATTCGACCGTTTCAAGGCCATGCTCACGAATTGCCTGCGCCATGGCGCGGCCAGCCAGAACCGTGACGGCGTGGCGGATTTTCGCGCCAGCGTGGCCGGCCGTCTGGCCTGGTTCGAGCAGGTGAATGTCGCGCGCGCGGCCAAATTGCGGGCTTTGTTCGACGCGATCAACTGGGCCTGAGCCGGCTGCCGCGCAGCGACGGCCGGCACCGGGGCGCTCAGCGCAGCCTGAAACGCACCGGCAGCAAGGTGTCGCGCGGCTCCGCGGCGGCTGCGGTGCGCAGCGCGCGCGCGGCCGTCACGGCGGCTTCGTCCAGTAGCGCGTGGCCGCTCGATTGTTCCACCCGCGCCGCGATCACCGTGCCCGACTCGTCCAGAAAGATGCGCACCACCACATCGCCCTCCAGGCCCTGTTCTATGGCTTGCAGCGGGTAGTGCAAATGCCGGCCCAGTTCGCGTTCCAGCGCCGTTGGCAGCGCCGGCCGCGTGTCCGACTTGCGTGCCAGCGCCGGGCGCGGCGGCGGCTTTTGGGGGACCGCGGCCGGGGTGGGCGCGCCGGCCGGCGCTGGGGGCGGCAGCACCAGTTCGGGCTGCGGCGCTGCCGGCGCGGCCAGTCTGGCGACCAGCGGCGCGGACCGTGCCGGGCTCGGCCCGGGCGTGCGCCACCAGCCGGCCGGAGCCAGCAACAGCGCGTGCAGCAGCAGGGAAAACAGCAGGGCGCCGGCGAAGCGGGGATGGAAAACGTGCAATGCGGATCTGGCCGCGCGGCGGCGGGCGGCAGTTTCGAGTCAGGTAGAATTTTGCACCTTTCAGCCGGGGAGCGGTATGGTGCGAACGTTTGCGGCGCGCGCGGCACTGTGCTGCGCGCTGGCGGCGGCGGCCGGGACGGTGCCGGCGCAGTCCTTGCCCGATCCGGCCACGTTTTCGGTGCGCCTCGAAATGGGCGGGCTAAGTTCCGCGCGCGAATGGCTGGACGCCGGCCTGGCGCCGGATTTCATGGGCGCCAGCATAGGCAGCGGCCTCATGATCGGCGCCTGGACCGGCAATATCCCCATGATGGAACTGTTCCTCGCGCGCGGCGCGAATATCGACGCCGCCAATCGCGTGAACGAAACCGCGCTCATGCACGCCGCCTGGCGCGGCCACCTGCAGGCCGTGGTGTGGCTGGTCGATCGCGGTGCGACGATAGAACGGGCGCCGCGCCAATGGAATGCGCTCCACTATGCGGTATTCGCCGGCCACCCGGAAATCGTGCGCTACCTGCTCGAGCGCGGCGCCGACATCAATGCGCTCACCGACAACGGTTCGAGCCCGCTCATGCTGTCGATTTACGAAGGCCATGACGACCTCGCGCGCACGTTGCTGACGGCCGGGGCCTCCACGGCGGCCAAAAACGACTGGGGCGACGGTGCGCTGGAATGGGCCATGCGCTTCGAGCGCACGAATATCGCGCGGCTGGTGGCCACCAAAGAACAGTTCGCAGCGGCCGCATCGCGGCCCAAACAAAGCTGGGGCGAGGCGCGCCGCTCCGAGCCGGTGCCGGAAGACATCGCGCAATTGCTGCGCGTGCGCGAAATTCTGGTGAGCCGCGGCATGTCGGTAGCCAAACTGGACGACGACATCGCCGCGGCGCGCGCGCGCCATGTGCGGGCGCGCGCCACGCCGCAAGGCGC
>JAEUNN010001187.1 GCA_016791085.1 Rhodocyclaceae bacterium
CAAGGGCACCGGATCGGGTTTCATCTGGGACGCGCAGGGCCACGTCGTGACGAATTACCACGTGATCGCCGGCGCGTCGGAAGCCCGCATACGGCTTGCCGACGGGCGCGACTATGCAGCCAGCCTGGCCGGCGCGAGCCCCGATCACGACCTTGCCGTGCTGCGCATCAAGGTGCCGGTCAATCCGCCGCCGCCGGTGCCCATAGGCAGCAGCGCCGACCTCAAGGTGGGCCAGAAGGTCTATGCCATAGGCAATCCGTTCGGCCTGGACTGGACGCTCACGAGCGGCGTGGTGTCGGCGCTGGACCGTTCGCTGCCGTCGGACGCCGGCCCCAACATAGAACATCTGATACAAACCGACGCCGCCATCAATCCGGGCAATTCGGGCGGACCGCTGCTGGATAGCGCGGGACGCCTGATCGGCATCAACACCGCCATCTACAGCCCGTCCGGCGCCTATGCGGGAGTCGGTTTTGCGGTGCCCGTGGATACCGTCAATCGGGTGGTTCCGACCCTCATCGCTTACGGAAAATACCTGCGCCCCAGCCTCGGCATACAGATGGACGAATCGCTGAACCGCCTGCTGATACGCCGCTTCCGTGTACAGGGCGTGTTCGTGCTGCGCGTCCTGCCGGAATCCGGCGCGGCCGCCGCGGGCCTGCGCGCTGCGGTGGTCAATGAAGACGGCGAGGTGGTGCCGGGTGACGTCATACTGGGCGTGGAGGGCAAGCCCGTGACGAGCGTCGCCGAATTGCTCGCGCGCCTGGACGACTATCAATCCGGCGACACGCCGCGCCTGAATTTGTTGCGCGCCGGGCGGCAGGTGGACGCCGCCGTGCGCTTGCGCTAGGTCCGAGTACCCCGCTGATGCGGGATACTCGGGTGCCGCGCGCGCCCTACAGCGCGAGTTGCTCGCGCAGTTTGGCGAGCAGCTTGGGCCCCATGCCTTTCACGCCCAGCAGATCATCCAGGCTGGCATACGGACGGCCGGCCACGATGGCTGCGGCGAGCGGCTTGGACAGGCCCTTGATGCCGGCCAGTTGGGCGCTACTGGCGCGATTGACGGATACTCCGCTGGCCGCCGGCTCAACCGCCGCGCGCTCGCTCACCACTTCGGCGCAGACCTGGGCGGCCGCTGCGGGCGCCGAGGGGGCTGCGGGAGCGGCGGGCGCTGCAGGAGCGGCAGCTTGCACCGGCGCAACTGCTTCCGCCGGCACGGCAGGCGCTGCGTGTTCAAGCGCGGCGGGCAAGGCCGGCAGGTTCACATAGTCGCGCGTCACATAGCCCAGGTCGGTCCATTCGCGCAACATCGCGACCAGTTGCAGAGTACCGGCCGCCGGCAATTGCACGGGCAGCATCAGTTCGACCCCGGTCAGGCTTTGGCCACCGCCAATCACGCCGATGTCGGCGCCGCCCAGGGCCTGGCCGGCAAAGGCGCCGCCCTGGTAAGTTTGCTCCAGCGCCCACAGTTCGACGCGCAAGCTGCCGCTCAGGGTGTCGGCTGCGCGCGGATTGGCGATCGCGTCGCAAGCAATGCGCAGTGCATCACCGGCGCGCTCGCAGCGCAGCGCGGCGGCAAAATGCGGCAGGCTGAAAGCCTGGCGGCACGCATAGTTGCAATAGTCGAGAACACCGCGGCCGGCTTCGGCCAATACCAGCGCCATGGCGTAGTCGGCCGTGCCGGCTGGCAATTGCGCCGGCACCGTGCCAGCCACGGCAAGCACGCCGTCATGGGCCTGCACTGCCAGCGGAAGTTCCGCCACCAGCACGCCCTGCGGCTGCCCGCCGGCATGGGCTTCGGTCAGCGCCCACAACTGCAGCGCCAAAGCGCCCGGTTGGCCGCCCGGCAGCAGTATCTGCGCCTGCAGTTCCACCACATCGCCGTAAATGGCATAGCCATGTTCAATACCCAGCGCCGCACAGCTGGCGGCAGCGCCGGAAAAACGTTCGTTCGTACCCACTTGGTCACCTGCTTTGACTGCAAAAAGGCGCGCATTGTACGCGAACGCGCAAGCCGAGTCACGCCGCAAATGGCCATGTTACATGCACCACAAGTGTGCGCGACGGGCGTTTTTTAGTTGCGTTTATGCACCGCGATGTTAGTTGCGCGGTGCCAGCGTGTTTGCCGATACGGAAAAGCCTGCATGCCGGGCGCATGCGCGCGCAAAATCCACGGGCCTCGCCCCGCCGTGCCGCCGCCGCTGGCCGCCGGTTGAGCGCGCGCACAAACAATCCGTATGGCAAGTGAAAAACCGCGGCGCGGGCCGGGACGCTGCGGCAAACCTGCGCCGGCAGCCGTCGCCGCAGCCTGCCCGGCGCTTGCGCAATTGCCGGCGCGCGCATGCGGCGCATTTCCGCCCCAAGCTGCGGGCGCCACTGCGCGCGGCCTGACTACCCGGCGAGGCCGTGAAAGCAGAACTTCCTGGTTGCGTTACAGAAACTAAATAGTGACTAATCTAGCGTGCTCGGGCGACCCGGCCCAGCGCGCAAGCCCGCACCCGGCGCGTGCCGGTTCAGGCCGCGCGGCGGCCGCAGGTGATGCGGCAGCGCGGGAAGTTGGGGCAGGCCCAGAATTTTCCCGCGCCCTTGTGGCGCGGCAGCATTTTCCCGCCGCAAGCCGGGCAACTGGGAGTGGTCCAGTCGCCGGCGGTCGCGAAGTCCAGCAGGCGTTGTTGCGCCTCCGCGGGCAGCCTTTGCATCATCGCCAGAAACATCGGCAGATCGATCAGGTTGATGCGGTGCGAGGCGGCGAAATTGCGTGCCTCATCGGTAAAGCCGCCGCTGCTCATGACGAAACCTTTGCCGACCTTTGCGACCGCCATGCGCGCCGCGAGGTCGCGCGGCACATCGACTCCGAGCACGCGCGCGCCCCAGCCACGGCAGTGCACGATGGCCGTGGGCCTGGCTTCGCCCTGCGGCACGAGTTTCAGGTCAAAGCCGGCCCCCGCTCCCAGCGCCGTGACTTCGCAGGGCATGCCCTTCTCGCGGTAATAAACCGGACACAAATCCTCGAAGCGCTTCCATTCCATGGCATACAGCACGGCCAGCGACCAATGCACGGGCGCTTCCGACTCATGCAGCCATTGCCGCGTATCGACGACCACCGTAGGCGCGTCGATGGTGCCCGTGTGTGCTTCGGGGTCCAACATGAGCACGGTAGCCTGCGGCGCCAGGGTAGCCTGTTCGGTCAAGGCAAATTCCGGCTGCGGGCCGGCGCGGCGCGCGCCCAGCACGCGCAGCGCCAGGTAGCCGGCCAGCGCCAGAGCGCCGGCATCGACGGCGATGACCAGCAATTTCTGCACACCGGGCGACAACATGGTTGCATCCACCATACCGGGCAGCAACCAGTGCGCGAACAGCGGCAGCACGATCAGGGAAACAACAATTGCCAGGTGGGGTTTGGTCGCGGCACGGCGGCCGGCGGAAAGAACGGTGTCAGTCGACATGGTCGATGCCGGCCTATCGCGCATGCTCCCTGGCGTCGGATTGCCGGTGCTATCTGGTCTTTAATGCCGGGATTATATGATTTTTGGCACCAAATTGCAG
>JAEUNN010001191.1 GCA_016791085.1 Rhodocyclaceae bacterium
CCATAGCGAAAGCACGTCTTCCTGGCTGGCCGCGGCAAGTGCCGGCAGGTCCGGGAAGCGCGCCATGAAGCGCGCGAAATAGCCGGCGACCGTGGCCACCTGGGTTTGCTGCAGCATGATTTCGGACACCCAGACGCGGTAAGCGTCGCCGCCCGACCAGGGCAAATCGTGGCGCCCGTGCACGCGCTGCCAGGCGATCAACCGGCGCGAAAAATCTGTCATGCGGCGATTGTAGCGCCGGGCCGCGCGACTCGATACGGCGGTTCAAGTCCTTGGCGCGGCGTCCGTTATTCCAGTTGCCGGCACTACGGTAAGCCGGTCACACGCGCGCCTCATGCATGCGCAACTTTGGCGCGCGTCATGTACAGATATAGGAAAGCCCCGATGATCGAGCCCACGGATATTGCGTCCGCCGCACCTGCCATGCACCGCAGTGCATTGCAGCGGTTGTGCGGTGCTTTGGCCGTGACCGCGCTTTTCTATCTGGTGGTCATGGCTTGTCTCGCGCTCGCCAAGACGGGCGGGGAAATCGCCGGCATCTGGTTTGCCAACGGCGTGCTGCTGGTTGCACTGCTGCGCCTGCCTTACCTTCCGCGCGTTGCGGTGCTGGCCCTTGCGCTGCTGGCCAACGTCCTGGCCAACCGGCAGTTCGGCGACAGTTGGACTGTGGCCCTGTCGCTCGCGTCCTGCAACACCGTGGAAGTGCTGCTGGCATTGGGCGTGGCAGGCGTCATGACGGGCCGTTTCGGCCTGCGCGACGGGCTCGCCGTGACCTTTCTGAGCTATGCCAGCGTGGTGCTCGCGGTGCCGGTCGTGCCGGCCGCTCTGGCCGCGGCCGCCATGAGTTCCGCGCAGGGACTGGCCTTCGAAGTGTCGTGGATGCTGTGGTGGCTGGCCGATGCGATGGGCTACCTGCTGTTGCTGCCGCTGGCCATGATAGTGCCTGCCGGAAGGCCGGCGCGCTGGCAACGCAGCGGCCGCCCGGAAGAATTCCTGTCCATCGCGGCTGCGACCTGGACCATCGCTTTCGTTGCGCTGACCCGCTTCGACCACCCCTTCATCATCATGCAGGTGCCGCTGGTCTTGGCGGCGCTGCGCCTGCCGCTATTCGGCACCTATGTGGTCGCGCTGTGCAGCGTGCTGCTGGCCCTGGTGCTGGCCGATGCCGGCATGGTCAGTACGCTCAAGGCCGGATCGGCCGCACAACTTGCGACGCTGCACCTCTACACCGGACTGATGTTCGGTTTTCCCATGGTTCTGGCATTGTTGGTCGCGCGCCAGCGCAGCAAGGAGCGCACGATAGCCGAGTGCGAACAGCGCTGGCGCCTGGCGGTGGCAGGCAGCGGCCAGGCGGTGTGGGAATACGACCTGGCACAGAATGCACTGTATTACTGGGAGTCGCGCGAATTTGGCGCCGCCCGGCCGCCCAGCGCGCAGCGCTACAGCCCGGACGCCTGGTGCGCGCGCATGGACGAAGAAGATCGCGAACGCGTGCGCGGCGAACTTGCCGCCGCGGCGCGCGG
>JAEUNN010000929.1 GCA_016791085.1 Rhodocyclaceae bacterium
GTGAATGCGTTTCTGGACGGCACCAAACCGGCGCTGGAAATGGCCGGCGTGGCCAATACCTGCGCGCTCATGCCGGCCGCCGTCGGGCTCAGTTTCCCGCCCTGCGGCACGCTCGATCTGCCGCGCGTGCTGCGCCCGCGCGAGGAGGGCGGCATGCTCGAGCGCATCGGTCAGGTCGAAGTCGTGGCGTCCATCGCGCGCAATGGCGAGCCGGTGGAGCGCGACCTGGGGCGCGGCGTGTTCGTGGTGGTGCGGGCCCAGACCGAAGCCGGCGCGATGCGCATGCGCGACTGGTTCCGCGACTATGAAATAACCTGCGATGCCAGCGGCCGCTATGGCTCGGTGTACCGGCCGTCGCAGTTGCGCGGCATGGAACTGGGCATCGCGGTGGCGAGCGTGGGCTTACGCAACGAGCCGACCGGCGCGCCGCATACCTGGAACGCCGACGTGGTGGCGGTGGCCAAGCGCGATTTGCGCAGCGGCGAAGCGCTGGAAGGGGCAGGCGGGCGCACCGTGTACGGCCGCCTCATGCCGGCGCAGGATTCACTCGCGCTGGGTGCGCTGCCCATGGGCATGGCGGCGGGCGCGCGGCTGTGCCGCGATCTTCCGGCCGGGGCGAGCGTGCGCTGGGCCGACGTGGAACTGCCTGCCAGTTCCGAGGCGCTGCGCCTGCGGCGCGAAATGGAAAACGCCCACGCGCCGGATTGAGCCGGTCGGATCTGCCGCGCCGCCCGGCCTAGCGCCGCGGCGCGCCCGGCACCGCCGCATAGGGCCGCTCGAACGCCGGCGCGAGCGTGCGCGCGCCGTTGTAGCGGCTGGCGAAATACGGCTTGTCCAGCGATTCGACTTTCACGTATTTGCCCGACGACGAGGGCGCATGCACGAAGCGGTTTTCGCCCAGGTACAGCCCCACGTGCGAATAGGCGCGCCCCTGGGTATTGAAAAACACCAGATCGCCGGGCTGCAGCGCGGCGCGCTCCACGGGCCGCGTGGCGGCGGCGATTTGCGCCGCATTGTGCGGCAGGCGCAAGCCCGCCACGTTCTCGTAGATATGGCTCACCATGCCGCTGCAATCCAGGCCGCTGTCGGGGTTGCGGCCGCCGTAGCGGTAGTGGCGGTCCACCAGCGCCAGCGCGTACAGCGCGGCTTCGGTCAGCGCGTCCTGCGACGCGGCGGCGATATAGCTTGGCGCCGGTACCGCCGCGCCAGGTTCCGGCCGCGCCGGTTCGGGGGGACGCGTGGCGCAGCCGGCGACAAGCCAGACGAGCAAAAGCGCGGCGGCGCGGCGCATCAGGCGTGCAGCCAGAAAGTGACCGGCCCGTTATTCACCAGCGCGACGCGCATGTCGGCGCCGAAACGGCCGCAGGCCACGGCGGCATATTGCGCGCTCACCACGCCCACCAGGCGCTCGAACAGCTGCGCCGCCATGTCCGGCGCGGCGGCGCTGGAAAAGCTCGGGCGCATGCCTTTGCGCGTGTCGGCGGCGAGCGTGAATTGCGGCACCAGCAGCAGGCCGCCGGCAATGTCGCGCAGCGAACAGTTCATTTTGCCTTCCGC
>JAEUNN010000932.1 GCA_016791085.1 Rhodocyclaceae bacterium
CGATCATTTCGGTCACATCGTTGCGGTTCATGCTTCACTCCTCTGGAAATTGGCTCGGAACTGGGCGAAATACTGCGGCGCCGCCATGCCGCCCCGGCGCGAAACGCCCGGGGCCGGGCTTTGCGCGGCGCAACAAATCTAGCAGAGGATAAGCCCGCAGGCGAGCGCGACGTTCGGAAAGGCAGGCCGGGCAATGGACGCCGACACGGCGCGCGCGCTGGATTGCGGGCCGCCATTGCAGAACCGCCGGCGAGCATTCGCCGCGCGTTGCGGCGCAATGCGGCCAGCGCCGGATTGAGGCTGGCCACGCGTGGGACTACACCGGGGCCGGCCACGGTACCGGCGCGCGCCCAGGCGCAGCGCGTGGTGCCCGCCCACACCGCACCCGCAGCGTATTGCGGAACGCCGCAAGCCTTGCGGCAGGGCCTGCCGGGGACATGGCCGCACTTGGCAAGCCATGCCCCTCACCCGCCGTACATCGCGAAGCGCAATGCATGCGGCGCCCGCTGCCGGTGCCCCGGCGGGTACTTATGGCGACCTTGCAGCTTTCATGCCGCCACCCGCGCACAGAACGCGGCGCTCATGCATGCCCTGCCGTCCGGCATGGCCATGAGCCGACCCGGCCCCGCAAGGCCGTGAGCGTGCCTACTTTTTCGCGGCAGGCGGCGCCACGCGGCAAGGATCGCCGCGCATGGCGGGTGCTGCCACGCCTTTTTCCTTGGCGCGCTCGACCATGCGCGCGTGATGCTCGGCCAGATAGGCCTTGCACTCGTCGGCGGACTGCATGGAGCGCATTTTATCGACGTGCGCCGAACGCTCTTCGGGCGTCATGAGCCCATAGCCCGGCGTATTGGAGCGCGTCGCGCGCCAGTGGCCGTAGGGCCCACCCATGCCGGGACCCATGCCGCGGTGCATGCCCATGCCGGGCCCCATTCCCGATCCTGGTCCCATTCCTGGACCTGGTCCCATTCCCGGCCCCATGCCGGGCCCCGGTCCCGCACCGGCCGCCGGCGCGGCGGGCGCCGGGGTATTGTCTGCCGCCGGCAAACCTGCTGCGACCGCACTGAGCAACAATGCGGCCAGCACGGACATTCTTGTTCGTGTCATGATGGCCTCCACGAATCGTTGCCAGCGCCAGCGGGCTGGCTCCGCGATACGCATACATTAGCGATCGCTGATATGATCCACGCGCAGTCCATCTGCGTATTGT
>JAEUNN010001020.1 GCA_016791085.1 Rhodocyclaceae bacterium
TGGGTCGATCTGGGCCAGTGTCAAGATGGGCTTGCGGCCGGTGCCGGATTCGGCGAGGTCGCCGGGATTGAGCAGCCGGTCCATCACCACGCCGTTGAACGGGCTGTGCAAGATCCGCTGATTGAGGAGATCCACCGCGCGGCGATGTTCGCGCTTGGCGAGTTCCTGGTTCTCGATGGCCTCGCGCAGTTCCGATTCGGCCAGGCGCAGTTCGGTTTCGGCCTCGTCGCGCGCCTGGGCGGCAACGAAATTCCGGCTATGCAACTCGCGCTGGCGCTCGACCTTCTTGCGCGCATATTCCATGCGGCTCTGCGAGGCCGCGATGCGCCCGTCCATCTGGCTGCGGTAACGGGCCACTTCGACGCCCGACCGTTCGACATCCGATTCCAGTTCCACCAGGTTCTGTCCGCGCTTGACCCTGTCGCCACGCTGAACATGAATCTTTGCGATGAGGCCTTCCACGGGGCTGCGCAATTCGACGACCTGGAGCGGTTCGATCAGGCATTCGAAGTTTCGTGCCGCGTCCGCAGGCAGGCTCCACGGCAACACCAGCATTGCCAGCCAGGGCGCCAAGCCTGGCCGATTCCCGTTTCGTTTCATCGCATGCTCCATACTGACCAAACGCCGGCGCTCACTCGCTCTCGCCCGAGAACGCCAATAGCTTTTCCATCCGCCTATCCTCTTTCAGGTTGTGGACTCTGACATAGGCATTGCGGCGCTCGGCGGCCCCCTGTGCCGCCCGGCGCAAGGCACGCAGCGCCCAGGGCGGTGGCGGCGCACCATCCTTTGCCATGCGTGCCAGCCAGCGCGTAAGGCCGGGGGCATGCACGACGAAAATTTCGTCCTCCAGCGAGACGATGGCTTCGCAACTGCCTGGGTCGCCCTGGCGGGCGCAGCGCCCGAAAAGCTGGCGGTCGACGCGCCGCGACTCGTGAAATTCGGTAAGGATGACATGCAGCCCACCGAGCTCGGCGATGCCGTCCCCGAGCCGGATGTCCGTCCCGCGGCCCGCCATGTTGGTGGCCACCGTCACCCGGCCCGCCAGCCCGGCCGCGGCGACGATGTCGGCCTCCGATCGGTCCTGCTTGGCGTTGAGGAGGGCGTGCTCGATGCCGCGCTCGGCGAGCACCGCGGCGAGTTCCTCCGAAGCCTGTACCGAGCGCGTGCCGACCAGCACGGGTCGGCCTTCGGCGATGGCAAGGCGGGCCACCCGCTCGGCCACCGTCTGCCATTTTTCCTGCCGCGTCGCGCACAGCCGGTCGGCGCAGTAGGCGCGCCGCGCGGGCCGATGCAAGGGAATCTCGACGACATCCAGGCGGTAGACCGCGCGGATTTCGCGCGCGACCTCTTGCGCCGTGCCGCTCATGCCGGCCAGCCGCAGATAGCGGCGGAACAGGCGCTGATAGGTGATGCGCGCCAGGGTGTCGCGGCGTTCGCTCAGTTCGCAGCCCTCCTTGGCCTCGATCATCTGGTGCAGCCCGCGTTCCCAGGAGCGGTCGGGCATCACCCGGCCGGTGGATTCGTCGACAATCTGGACCTTGCC
>JAEUNN010001074.1 GCA_016791085.1 Rhodocyclaceae bacterium
TCTGACTATGGTCCCGCCCAGCCAGGGAATCGCCGCCTTTTCGAAGCCGGCCGCCACGGCCACCGCGAGGTCGGTGCCGGCGGCCGGTTTGGGATTCGGGAACTTGGCGATGATGGCGGATTTGACGGAACTTTCGCTCAACTGCGGCAGTGCCGCGGCGGACAGCGCCATGAGCGAGCACGGAACATTCGGCGTAGGCGGCGCGACCGGGCACGGCACCGCCGCAAACGAGGGGTACCAGGGCAAACCGGGCACTTTCACGAGCGACTCGAAGGTGCGCATCTGGTTGCCCAGACCGGCCGCGATCGCACGCGTATAAGCGTCCCAGCTGCCGCCCGGCGCCGCGCTGCGGATGAGCGGATCGAGCGGCGGCGCCACCAGCACGCCACCGAACGCAGTCACGCTGTTGATGATCACGCCGGAGAGCCGCGCGGTCTCCTGCCATTGCGAAATGGCCTGCGCCACGGCGCGCGCCAGCGCATCCAGATAGGTGTTGAAGTCGTTGCGGTTCGCACCGCTGGGCAGACTTGCACGCGCAAAACGCTCCTTCGCCACCAGCGCCATCATGCTCGACTGAAAGCTTCCCACCACCGCCTCCTCGTGTTTTGTCAGGGATCACTGAACGCTAGCACAGGCGCATCGTGCCGACCATGCGCGAATGCACAGCTTGCCGGGCAATCCGGCAGCCGGCCGGCGTACCGGCACACTTGCGCCGGCTGCCACGATACGCCACGATGAAAGTGCGCGTGAAGGCCTTCAACCTACATTCCTCAGTTGAACGCAGCGAGGGTGCGGCCGGCGCGATGTCTGGCCAGGCGCGACGACGCGCATGCTGGCTCCCTTGCCGCGAGGAACACCCCGTCCTTGCGGACTGCCAGGCGGCGCGCCAGTCGTGCCATCGGGTGCGTAGCGCGGCCCACCTGCACGGTGCGCGCGCGAAGGCAAAATAAGATCGAGCATTGCAGGACTTTATTGAGCTATCAAAGCGGTCGGCTGGGGAATGTAGGTTCAAGCCCGACTGCCGCTTGCGCCCGCTCACGGCGGCGCCACGAGCCCGGAGAACGACCATCATGACGGATAGCCAGACTTTGACCTGCCGCATGCTGTGCGCCGCGGAATGCGCCTACGGCATACAACCCGATCAGCCCTTTACGCCGCGACAGCCCTGGTACGACGCGGTCGGCTGGCTGGACGCGCCGGTGCCGGTCGTGGCCGGGCTGGAGCAGATAGACGCGGCCCTGATCGGCGCCAATGGCGACGGCATCGTGCTGGCGTTCCGCGGCACCTTGCCGCCCACGCCGCCGCTCAGCCTGTCCATAGTGCTGGACTGGCTGCAGGATTTTCTTGCCGTTCCGGTGCCCGCGGCGGGATTTCCGGGCCGCATACACGATGGCTTCCGCATCGCGCTCACGCGTTTGTGGCCGCAAATACTGGCCCAGATAAATGAGTTGCGGGCACGCCATCCGGCTGCCCCGATCTATGTGACCGGGCACAGCAAAGGGGGCGCCCTGGCCAGTCTGGGCGCCTGGCGCCTGCGCCAGGAAACCGGCCTGACGGCCGCACAGGTCATTGCGTTCGCGTCGGCCCACGCCGGCAATCGGGATTTTGTCGCGGCTTATAACCCGGTGCTGACCCAGACCCGCTTCGAGAATTATCTGGATCTCGTGCCGTTCATGCCGCCCGGGCTGAATTTGCCCGGCTTCGTGAGAAAAATTCCCGACCTCGCCCCGCTGTTCGACAAAACCGGCGACTGGGATTACGAACCGGCCGGCACGCTGCAATACATCACGCAGGAAGGCGCGGTGGTCAGCGACAAAACGGGGCTGGAAATGCTGCGCGTCGCGCAAATCGTGGAAAAACTTGCCACGCACCAGGCTGACGAGGTGGCCCTGGCGCACTCCCTGGTTGGCTATGCGCTGGGATATTGCCGCGGCGCCTGTGGCGCCGATTTGTGCGGCGGCCAGCCCGGAAACTGATGCACCGCGGTGCCGCCGCGCGCGGCGCTGCATCCGGGCCAGGTGTTGCGCCGGCGGTCACGACCGCCGGCACGCGCATACGGCGGGGCGCGCGCTGCGCCCGGTCTGGCAGATTCAGAACGGGATGTCGTCGTCCATGTCGTTGAAATTCGAGGCGGCCGGCTGTTGCGCGGCCGGCGCCGATTGCGGGCGCGCGGCGGCCGGACGCTGTTGTTGCTGGCGCGGCGGCGGCTCCTGACTGAAATCGTCGGGCGGGCCGGCATCGGCATAGCCGCCACCCCCGCCGCCGGCGCCCGGGCGGCCACCCAGCATTTTCATTTCGTCGGCGCGAATTTCCGTGGTGTAGCGGTCCTGCCCGTTCTGGTCGGTCCATTTGCGGGTGCGCAGACTGCCTTCCACATACACGCTGGAGCCCTTGCGCAAATACTGCCCGGCAATTTCCGCCATGCGGCCGAAAAATACCACGCGGTGCCACTCGGTCGCTTCTTTCTTTTCTCCGCTGGTTTTGTCTTTCCAGGTGTCGGTGGTGGCCAGGCGGATGTTGCAGATCGCGTCCCCGCTGGGCGCGTAGCGCGTTTCCGGATCGGCACCCAGGTTGCCTATAAGTATGACTTTATTGATCGACGCCATCATGCCTCTCCATTGAGTATGCGTTGTATATGCTGCTCGTCGCAGCGCCCCAGGTAAATTT
>JAEUNN010001080.1 GCA_016791085.1 Rhodocyclaceae bacterium
TCGGCCACCAGCACGCGGCCGCGCAGATTTACCGGTGCGTCCGGGCCGCTGCCGCTGGCCATCAATTCGCCCGCCGGAGCCAGCGCATTGCGCAGGTCGGCGGCGCGCAGCGGCTTGCTCACCACGCGCAGCGGCAAGCCGTGCAGAGCCGGCACGTCGGCGAGCGAAATCGAGGCCGGCAGCGCCCACACCACCAGGCTAAGTTTCGTGGCGTGGCCGCCGGCCGTGCGCTGCGCCAGCGCCGGCACGTCAACGCCGCCGGCCACGTCCACCAGCATGCAGGCGGCGCCGACACCGTACTTGGCCATTTCGCGCAGATGGCGCTCGACCTCGGCGCCGCTAGCCAGGGTGGTTACGCGGTGCCCCTGGCGCTGCAGGGCGGCTTCGGCGACTTCGCGCGCCGGCGTGGTATCCGCCAGCACCAGCGCGAGCGGCGCGGCGTCGCTCGGAGCGGGCGCCACGCGCACGGCTTCGGCCGGAATTTCGGCCCAGAAGCGCGAGCCGCGGCCGACTTCGCTCATGACCTGCACGTCGCCGTGCATGAGCCACGCCAGTTGGCGCGCAATCGCCAGCCCCAGGCCGGTACCGCCGAAACGCCGCGTGGTCGATTCGTCGGCCTGTGCGAACGCTTCGAACAACCGCTTGTGCTGCTGGCCCTCTATGCCTATGCCGGTATCGCTGACGCAAAACACCAGCTGCGCCTGCCCGCCCGGCGCCACCGGCGGCTGCAGCGCGCGCGCATGCGGCGGCGCGCCCAGCGGGCGCAGATGCGCGTTGGCGCCGGCGTGGCCGATTTCCACCAGCACGTTGCCGCGGTCGGTAAATTTCAGCGCATTGGCGACGAAATTGGTCAGTATCTGGCGCACGCGCAGCGGATCGCCGCGTACCCGCAAGGGCACGTCCGGCGCAATCCAGGCCGCCAGTTCCAGGCCGCGCTTGCGCGCCTGTTCGGCAAATAGCGACAGCACGTCGTCGGCCAGTTTGTCGATGTCGAATTCGATATTTTCGAGTTGCAGGCGCCCGGCTTCGATTTTCGACAGGTCGAGAATATCGTTGATGACC
>JAEUNN010001135.1 GCA_016791085.1 Rhodocyclaceae bacterium
GCTGTTCCGGCCGCGTTCGGCAATATTGCGCGCCGCGCGCAACGCCGGCCTGAACCTCACCGGCCGCCTGCCTGTCGTACGTGACGCCCTGGTGCGTTACGCGCTTGGTTGATTTCAATTCCGGCGGAATGGCCCTCTGCATGCCGGGGCGGTGTACGCGCCGCCGCGGCGGGCACGCGCCAGTGCCGGCTCTATAAACTGTTCGGGAGCCCCCTTTTGATTTCTTTGTCGATATTTTCCCCTGCGCGGCGACGCGCCCTGTGTGCCGCCCTGCTCGCCTGTTCCGTGTCTGCCACCGCATTTGCAGCTGATGAGGCCGCCATCAAGGCGGCGGTCGAATCTTTCATCGGTGGCAACGGCAAGGTCGAAAGCCTGCGCAAGGCGGCCATACCGGGGCTGTACGAGGTCGCGCTGTTCAGCGAACGCAGCGGCCGCGACATCCTGTACGTGGATGAAAAAGTCAATTTCGTGATCAGCGGCGAAATTTACGATACGCGCACGCGCCAAAGCATTACCCAGGCCCGGCTGGACCAGTTGTCGGCGATCAAATTCGCCGATCTGCCGCTCGACGCCGCGATCAAAACCGTGCGCGGCTCCGGCAAACGCGTGCTGGCCACTTTTGAAGACCCGAATTGCAGCTACTGCAAAAAGCTCGCGCGCGACCTTCAGACGCTCAAGGACGTGACGATTTACACCTTCCTGGTACCCATCCTGGGCCCGGATTCCGAATTGAAAGCCCGTGCGATCTGGTGTTCGGCAGACCGCTCGAAAGCCTGGAACGAATGGATGGTGAATAACGTGCGCCCGACCGGCGAAGCATGCGACTCCAGCGGTGTGGACAAAGCCCGCGCCCTGGGCGCGCGCATCAACGTGCGCGGCACACCCACCATCCTGTTGTCCGACGGCACCCGCATAGGCGGCTATGTCCAGCCGGACCAGCTCGAAATGCGCCTCGCGCAGGTCGGAAAACAATAAGGTTCCGGGCATGGCGGATTCCGGCACGCGACGCATCGCCTGGGCATTGGCCGCTTCGTTGGGCGTGCATGGGGCGGCCGCGCTGGGTTTCGCCTACAGCTTGCGGGCGCTGCCGGATGGCGGCACAGAGCCGCCGGCGCGTGAGGTGCTGGCGGTGACACTGCTGCCGCGTGACCAGGCCGGCCCACAGCCAGGCGCAGCGCCCACGCCGGCCGACCGTGCCGATTCCACCTCCACCGTGCTTGCGCTCACCGCGGCGGCCGTGCCCGTGCCCGCGCCGGCTGCGGCGGCCAGCCCGGCCGAGGCCGCCACGGCCATGGATGTCCCCGCGCCTGCGCGTCCTGCGGCAGATGAAACCCCAGCCAGGTCCATGGCTCAGCCGGCGCGTGCCGAGGTGGCCATTGCCGCCGTGCCGATCGATGAAGTGTCGCCCATCTATCCGCCGGAAGCCTACGCCAGTGGCCTGAGCGCCGATGTGGAACTGGAAGTGGACATCGATGCCGAGGGCCGCGTCACGTCGGCGCGCGTGCTATCCAGCAGCGCCGGCGAGGTGTTCGACGCGGCCGCGCGCCAGGCGGCTTATGCCACGCGTTTCCAGCCCGCG
>JAEUNN010001156.1 GCA_016791085.1 Rhodocyclaceae bacterium
CAGCATGACCATGTTGCCCAGCAGGTGATCCGCGCTGCCGTGCAGGAACATGTTGGTGATGAAACTTGCCGGGCGGTGCTCCGCGGCCACGAAGGCGTAGGCGGGGGATATTGCGCGGGCCTTCAGACGCTCGAATTCGGCACGGTCGCGGCGCCAGCTGGCTGTCAGTTCGGCGTCCGGTGTGCGTGGCGCTTCGGCCAGCCGGCGTTTGAACCCGGCGTCGCCTTCCACCACCATGACGGCGTGCTCGGGGCGGCGTTCTGCCAAATTGCCGAAAGCGCGCGCCGCGCCGGCGCCGTCGCGCTCGGCCAGGTATTCGGCGTAGGCCGGGAATTCCAGCGCGGGCAAACTGCTTTTGAGGTAGTGGGCGATCGCTTGCGCCACATGCTGCTGGTCTGGCACCTGCACGCCGAAATACACGAACACGTTGATCAGGATGATGATCAGCGCGGCGATCGGCGGCTTACGCCAGTCCAGACGGTCGGCCATGGGGATCAGGAGCATGGCGCGATTTTCGCAGGTTAGTTGCGCCCAGTCCAGCAGACACTACGGCACCCATGGCGAATCGCGCGGTCAGGCCGGGCGCCGGCCGGGCCGTGCAGCCGCTGCCCGTTTTGGCGCCGGCGCGGGCGGAGCGGCCGCGCTCCGGCTGGCAAGGCGCGGCGACGATGCGCCCTGCAGGCAGGCCGGCGCGCGCGCGGCGGCCATGCATGGAACATGCCGCAGTGCAACAGAATCTGACGCTGCACGCTGTCCGGTTCGCCTCGGTCTGACGCCTGCAATAGCAGTACGGCGCGCCGCCGGGACACTGGCGCAAGCCGGCCGGGTGTGCGGCGCTAGAGTGGCCCGGGACGCGGCTTGCGCCCGGTCGGATCGTTTGTCCCTACCTGGGCGCAAGCGGCGTTTCTGCCGCACTTATGTGCGGCTAAAGCTTCTCGGCGCCATGCCGTAATGCGCCCACGGACCAGATTCGGTCAGTTCGACACGTAGCCAGCTAGGAGAATCGAATGGAAGCGAACGTCATTTATCAGGATCGCCGGGCGGTCATACGCCTGGGCGGTCGTTTCGATTTCAACG
>JAEUNN010000008.1 GCA_016791085.1 Rhodocyclaceae bacterium
TCCGGCAATTGCTGCCGTGACAAACGACGCGGCGACTTGCAGGATGACCGCCCTATACATGGGCATCGAACCTCCGGCAAGAGGGTTTTTGCGAGGCCGCGCGCCGTGAAATTTTTAACGCCGTACCGCCGTAATCAAGGATTGCGATCTTATATAACACTGATAAACAAGTCAATTCGATCTTTTGTATCTGTGCAACAGCTGTGTGCGCGACGCACCGAACGGGTGCGCGCCGTCGCGTAGTTGACGCCTCATGTCGATACGTCTAAACTCTTGGACATGAATCCGAGCTACTCCCGTTCCATCCCTTCCGAATGGCAGGGGATGTCAAAAATTTTCATCGCACTGGGGGACGAACACCGTCAGCGCATCCTGCTCATGTTTGAACCTGGCGAGCGGCTCACGGTGAATCAGATCGCAGGCGCATCGGCACTTTCGCGCCCGGCGGTATCTCATCACCTGAAAATTCTTAGAGAGGCCGAAATCTTGCAGTGCACCAAAGAGGGCAAGCAAATTTGGCATTGGGTGGACCACGCGCGCATCGCCGACTGCTTGCGCGCAGTACTAAATTTTGTCGAGCCGGCGCCATGACGGATGCGTCAGTTTGCAAGTTCCGGAGCCGCCTGCCGGGCGCGTCCGCCCTGGCCGGGCAGGCTGTCCCTGGCGCGCTCGCTTCCGCCCCTGAAACACTCCCGGCGCCCGGGCGCGCGGGCGCTCGCGATGGGCACTGACAGCGCCGGCCCGCCGCGCGCCGCTACGCCGCCCCGGGCCGGCCGCCGGCGCTTGCTGCTGGGTGGCGTGGCCGGCGTGGCAGCCGGCATGATGGGCGCCACGTGGTGGCCGGAGGACGGCTGGAGCAATCCCTGCCTGGCCGGCCTGCCGCCCGATCTGGCGCGCCATGAGCTATTGCAGGCGGCATGGAGCGGCGTCGATGCATCGCGGGTTTGGGACATGCATTGCCATATCGCCGGCACCGGCGACGGCGACAGCGGAATCGCCGTCCATCCCGACCTGTTCAGCCACGCACATCCCCTGCAGTTTGCGCAGCGACTGTTCTATATGGATGGCGCATGCGCGGCAGCGCCGGGAAACAGCGTGGACACGGCGTATGTGGCGCGGCTCAGACATTTGCTGGACGAGTTTCCGGCCGGCGCACGCGCGGTGCTGCTTGCGTTCGAGCGCTTTCACGATACCGCAGGCCGCGCGCTGCCGGAGCGTTCGACCTTTTTCGTCCCCAACGAGCATGTGCGGCGTGTCGCGCAGGCGCACCCACAGCGCTTCGCCTGGGCCGCGTCCATCCACCCTTATCGGGAGGACTGTGCCGAGGCGGTGGCGGCAGCGGCGGCACGAGGCGCCTTGCTCGTGAAGTGGTTGCCGGCGGCTCAGGGCATGGATCCCGCCGCCCCGGCCTGCGATGCCTTCTATGCGGCCATGGTAAGGGCGGACCTGCCCCTGCTCGTGCATTGTGGCGAGGAACGTGCCGTGCACGGCGGCGGCACGCAGGACTATGGCAATCCGCTGCGCCTGCGCCGGGCGCTCGAACACGGCGTGCGGGTAATCGTCGCGCACTGTGCCTCGCTGGGCAGTGACCGCGACCTCGACCAGGGCGGCGTGGAGCGCCCCAGTTTCGAATTGTTCGCGCGCCTCATGCAGGATGCGCGCCATGAAGGCCAACTGTTTGGCGACATTTCGGCGGTGACGCAGATCAATCGCTGCGCGCAGGTGTTTCCGCGCCTGTTGCAGCAGAGCGATTGGCACCATCGCCTGCTGAATGGCTCGGACTACCCCCTGCCGGGCATATTGCCGCTATTTTCGCTGCGGCGACTGCAGGGCATGGGCCTGCTGCCGGACACGGCGCTGCCGGTACTGTCGCGGCTGCGCGCGCACAACGCGCTGTTATTCGATTTCGTGCTCAAACGCACGCTGGCTCAGGGCGGGCAGCGTTTTCCTGCCAGCGTGTTCGAAACCGCCCGCGTGCTGGCGCGGCCGGCCCGGCCGGAGGCGCAAACATGACGGTCGCGCCGCTGCTCCCGCCGCCCGGTGCGCGGCTGCCGCACCCGGCGCTGACCGCGGCGGCAGGTCATCCGTTCTGCCACGGCCCGGCAAGAATGAGGATGCGCAAGGCGGCCGGTTGTATGCTTGGATTCCAGCCGCAAGGCGATCGCGTGCCGATCGCCGCTCCTCGTCACCCGCGCACCGGCCACGGACGCCGGCATCCCGTTTCGGATATTCGCACCTAAAAATCATGAGCTCGAAAAACCAGTTCGCCCTACTGAAAGAACGCCGCTTCGCACCGTTTTTCTGGACGCAGTTTTTCGGCGCCGGCAATGACAACATATTCAAGTTCGCGTTTACCGTGCTGGCCACCTATGCGGCCGCGGACTGGGGCGGACTCAACCCGCAAGCGGCCGGTGCCGTGATCGGCGGGATTTTCATCCTGCCTTTCGTGTTCTTCTCGGCCACCGCCGGGCAACTTGCCGACAAGCTCGAAAAGTCCGCCCTGATGCGTTTCGTGAAGAATTTCGAGATTGGCGTGATGTTGCTGACCGGAGCCGGATTCTGGCTGCAGGTGCCGGCCCTGCTGTATGCCGGCGTGTTCCTGATGGGCCTGCACTCGACGCTGTTCGGGCCGGTCAAATACGCCTACCTGCCGCAACATTTGCGCGACGAAGAAATTACCGGCGGCAACGGCCTCGTCGAAATGGGAACTTTCGTGGCCATTTTGCTCGGCACCATGGCCGGCGGACTGCTCGTGCACGTGCCCGGCCACGGCCCCAAACTGGTCGCAGTGGCCTGCCTGGCCGTGGCGATTGCCGGCCGCTGTGCCGTGGCCTTCGTACCGCACTCGGCGCCCAACGCGCCGGACCTGAAGGTGAATTGGAATCCGCTGTCGGAAACCTGGCGCAACCTGGCCGTTGCGCGTGAAAGCCGTACCGTATTCCTGTCCATGCTGGGCATATCCTGGCTGTGGTTTTTCGGCTCCATTTTCCTGACTTCATTCGCGGGCTTCGCGAAAACCGTGCTGGGCGGCGACGAAACCGTCGTGACTTTGCTGCTGGCGGTGTTTTCGCTCGGCATAGGCATAGGCTCGGTGCTCTGTGAAATGCTGTCCGGGCGCAAGGTGGAAATCGGCCTGGTGCCTTTCGGCTCGATAGGCATGAGCCTGTTTGCCGTGGACCTGTTTTTCGCCAGCCATGGGCGCGCGCCGGTCGGCCTGGAGCCGCTGGGCAGTTTCCTCGCCAGTGCCGGCAACTGGCGCGTGCTGGCCGACCTGTTCCTGCTGGCACTGTTCGCCGGCTTCTACAGCGTGCCGCTGTACGCACTGATACAGACGCGCTGCCAGCCGTCGCACCGCGCCCGCATCATCGCCGCCAAC
>JAEUNN010000009.1 GCA_016791085.1 Rhodocyclaceae bacterium
GGCAATAACGGGGTGAGCGCAACCGGCGACCCGGCGATGGGTACGGCCCAGCCGACCTACACCGCGCCGGGCGGCGTGATCACGAGCATTTTCGGCAATGACGACGTGGACACGATCCAGTTCGGCGACCCGACCGGCAAGACCGGCGGGACGGCACAGAACAGCGACGGCTACATATTCCTCGGCTCGAAGACGCGCGCCTACGGCTCGCAGGACACGTCCGTCCTGGCGACCGACAATGACGGCGAGGACCACTTCCTGGTCTACTTCCTGCAGGACACCGCGACGGTCACGTCGCCGGCCATGCTGAGCAATCCCAATGACGCCGTTCCGGGCTACGGGCCGGACCTCACCAACCTCGGCCGCCAGAACGCCGAGCACACGCTCACGCTCGACGGCCAGGCCGACACCGACACCTACGAGGTGTTCACGCTCGGCTCCAACGGCGTCGATGACCGCAACTACATCATCAACGTGCTCGATACCGGCGATGAGCACGACGGCGTCGACGCGTTGACGGTCTATGGCCTGGACAGCCCGAACTCCGGGTCGGATGTGAACCACAATGCCTACCCGACCGACGACATTTTCCTGCTGCGTGCGGCGTCGTTCATCCCGAACGAAACCGCCGACCGGCCGGGCTTCGTGGCCCTGCTGCACGGCAGCCTCGGTGCCTACCAGGACGTGGTGCAGTTCAACGAGGAAAGCCCCGAAGTCGAACGCATCAATTACGACACCGGCCTCAACGGCCGCCTGACCGTGGAAGGCCGCGGCGGCAATGACGCCTTCTTCTCGGACGACGCGACGGTCATCACCACGCTGGACGGCGGTGCCGGCGACGACTCGTTCCAGGTCGGCCAGATTTTCGGCGAGAAGCGCAACATCCCGGACGGCAACCTGCTGCCGCAGGACGTGTTCCCCGAGCTGGTGGCCACCACGCGCGGCTGGCTGTCGCAGGGCATCTCGGCGCCGATGGTGGTGCAGGGCGGCAGCGGCAACGACACCTTCCGCGTCTACTCCAACCAG
>JAEUNN010000013.1 GCA_016791085.1 Rhodocyclaceae bacterium
CAGGGTCGATTGCAGCAGCCGCGACTTGCGCGCCAGTTCCTGCTGGCGCTGGCGCGCCGCCTCGGCCTTGAGGTCCGTCACGTCGGAATAGATGGCGACCGTGCAGCCGTCGTCGATGCGCCGTTCGCGCACGCGCAACGACTGTCCGCCGGGCAGTTCGACCTGGCCCCAGCCGCGGCCGTCGCGGCAGGCCTCCAGTTGCGCCAGCAGCGCGCTGGGCGGCTCGCCAGCCGGGGCGGCGGCGCTCAGCAGTTCCGCCAACGTTTTGTGCTGGGTCAGGCCGGTGAGGCCCCACAGGCGCCGGAACGCCTGGTTGCACAACAGCACGCGGCGCTCCGAGTCGAATAGTGCGAAGCCGTCCGAACTGGTTTCTACCGCGGTTTCCAGCTGTTTGCGCGCGGCCGTGGCTTCGGCCATTACCTCGCCCAGCGTGGTGAGCGTGTTGGTCAGTTCTTCGGTGCGCTGGCGCACCTGATCTTCCAGCACGAAGGTGGTCTGCAGCAGCCCGTAGTCGCGCCCCTGGTCGCTCAGGTTTTGCTCGACCTGGTAAGTAAGCGCGTCGATGATTTTGTCGCGGCGCTGGATTTCCTTGAGCAGACCGGCCGTATCGTTGGGGGCGGCGCGCAGATCGACCGGGGGCATCATGTGTTTTCCATCCTTCCGAAGGCTATGCCGGTGAAGGTCTGATTGATGTGCATGCCTTGGTATTGCTCGCCAAAGGTCGAAAAGCCGACCACCCGGCTGCGCGCCAGGCGTTCGCCTATGGGGCCGATAAGATTGCGCTGGCGGCATTCCAGCAGACGCAGGATGCAGTCGAAGCCCAAAATTGCCTCCGGCTCGCCTATCTGCTCGCGCAGGCGCGCGAGCGCGCTGTCGAGGTTGGCCACCATATCCACGCCCTGGGCGATCTTGAACGCCAGGCCGCGATCGATGGCGCAGAAAAACACCAGATTGCCGTCCGGATTCACGCGCTGGATGGAGCGCACGAAATCGCTGTCGCCTACCCGCACCACCACCGGGTGGGCGGCAAACACATAGGGGTCCAGTCCGGCCAGATCGAGACCCACGCAGCGCGCATACTCCTCGGCGGCCGGACAGCCGTTGATTTCGGTCACGATGCGTTTTTCCGGGATGGCTCCGGTCACCACCAGGCGTTGGTTGGTGGCCTGGAAGTGCTGGGTTTTGAAAGTGGTGAAGCGGCGCGGGCTGGTCGCCACCAGCAGCACGGCCGCATCGCTCACCATGCGGCCGTTGAATATCACGTGGGTTTTCTGGAACGCCAAGTCGTCGCCGGCCGAACCGCCGGCGAGCGGTATGCCCATCAAGCCGTCGTGGAAGGCCCGTGCCACGATTTCCTCGCGGCCGCACAGGCCGTCGATGAGCATCATGGCGAAAAAGCGCTGGTCGGGCGCGCCCGGGTGACGCGCTCGCAGCCGCGCGCGCACGTCGTTGGCAAACGCCACCATGTCGCGTGCGCCAAGCTGGCTGAGGTTTTCGAGCAGGCCCGCCTCGAAGTCTATGTCCTGGCGGTCCATGGCCAGTCCGGCGATACTGCCGCTGCCATAGCCCTGCGGACCGATTTCGCCCGCAGTGGTACAGCCGATCACCGTGGCCGTGCCCAGACTGTCGCGCAGCGCCGGGCCGAGCAGATCGGGGTCATGGTGGCTCGACGCGAACACCACGGCGAGACGCAGATCCGGCGCGCGCAGGCTCGTCGCCAGAGCATCCACCGCCTGCAGGGTATCCCGGCACTGGCTGATACCAATGCGCATACATCCGCCTGCGATGGCGGTCGCTGTCTGATGGGGCATCATGTCTCCTCCACGGCATCTGTCGCGCCGGGTTTTCGGATTGCGATTTTATTACGGCAGGCGCGGCAAGTGGCTTGAGTCGTAGCGCAGCGCCGCGGCGTGAAACTTGACGCAGCTTTCAACAAGGCGCAGCGGCGGTGGGCAGGTCGCGGCTTGCGCCGCGCGCACGCCAGGCCCGCGGCCTAGATGCGCGAAGCCAGCGACCAGCGGCAAGATGCATAGCAAACCTTCACCATGGCGCAACGCATACTGCACGGGGTCAGCAACGTCGCCCACCATGCGGGTTCGTCCGAGCCGACCGGCCTGCGGCGGTCGGAACCTGCCCATGCCTGGGACGTGTTCGCGGCGCCGGGCTGGACCGAGCGCATCGTGCGCCACCATGGCGGCACAACGCCGCTCGAACCGCGCTCCCGCAATTGGCCGCATGTCGACGCGGGCGCGCGGGCCTGTCTGGCCGACCCGGCTCACACGCACCTGTTGCTCGGCTAAAGCAGCCGGTAAATGCTACGGGCACCCATTTCCGGGGAATTGGCTTGCGTTGCGTGGTGCGGCGGGAGCAAATGCTTCCAGGCAACGCACGGGTTTTCCTAAAGGAGTTCGGCGCGCGGCCGTGTACCGTCTGAGCGCGCGCGCATGCCGCAGTGGACGGTCTGTCTGCGCCCGGATGACAAGGACACCCCACATTCGCATTTTTTCAAGGATCCCCTAATCATGAATGCACGAATCATTGCCGCCTGCTTTGCCGCCGCGTTTGCATTGGGCGCATCGGCCGCGGAAGTCCGCCTGAACGGCGCCACCACCGTGCTCGACCGCGTGGTGAACCCGAACAAGGACGCCGTCGAAAAAGCTACCGGCCACACGCTGAAACTGGTCGGCAATGCGACCGGACGCGGACTGGTCGACCTGGTTGAAGGGCGCTGCGATGCGTCCATGGCCTCCGAACCCATTCCGATCGCCGTCGAAGCCGCCAAAGCCGCCGGCAAGGCCGTCGATCCCAAAAGCCTGCAGATGAGCGTGATACGCACCGACGAAATCGTGTTCGTGGTGAATAAGGCGAATCCGGTCACCAAGCTCACGCACGCCCAGATCAAGGACATCCACCTGGGCCGCATCACGAAC